>NZ_JBVISA010000028.1:0-52346 GCF_055575755.1 Kitasatospora sp. NPDC034035
CCTCGCGGAACTCCGCGTCGAACTTCCGCCTCTTCTCCGCCATGACTCCCAACTTCCCCTTCAGCCACGGCCTCTACGCTACGAGGGGAACGTCACCCACCGCATAGCCTGCGGAACGAAGCCCACGTCGGCCGGGTTGCGTTCGACGATCTCGACATCAATGCCGTACTGCTTGCCTTGCTCGACGACTCTCTTCTTTAACCCCTAGTCGACCAGGGCCTTGCGCACCGTGTCGGCCTGGTCGGCCACACCGTCCAGCAGGGCGATGCCTGCGGCGTTCTCATGCGCGCAGGCGGCCAGCACGACGACCACGATGACCAGCCCCACATGAGGAGCGCCATCAGTCGGCGAGTGGCGCTCCTCGTCGTTTGCTAACCGTGGGCACTCTGCCGACTGACGGGGCGTGTGATCAGTTGAGGTACATCCCGCCGAACGAGCCGTCGAAGCCCGTGTCCGTGATGGCGGTGTCGAGCGTGGGGTAGTTGGTCCACTGGCCGTTGACCATCGCGTCGAAGTCGGCCCGGGTGATCTCGGGCTCAAGCCACTCGTTCGCGCAGCGGCAGCGAACGTAGACGTTGCAGCCCTGGTTGATCAGCAGCCAGTCACGGCGGGCCTTGCATGCCGAGCAGATGACCGGGATGCCGCCGAGGGCGAGTTCGTCTGCGTGGCTGAGGCAGCGGGTGGCTCCCGGACCGCTCGGGGGCTCGGTCTCGTTCTCCAGTTGGAGCAGCGGGTCGCTGGCCGGTGCGGTCGTCAGGGGCGTCGATGCCGGCTTCGTGCGGTGGTCGGTGGTTCTGGTCACGAGCGTGTTCTCCCCGTCGAGTGCCTTCGTTTCATCCGTAACAGCAGGTGGAACTGGTTGTCCAGGGCTTTGCCCGGTCCGGCAGGCCGGTGGTCGGCCTGCCGGACCGGGGTTCAGCGGCGCGGCGCGCGACTGCGCGGGTCGGCAGCGGCGGGCGTGGTGGGGCTGCTGATGGCCCGGTTGGTTGCCGGCCTGGCGCGGCCGGTACCGGCACTGGGGCTGCGGGGCGCCTCCGGGTGGGCCGGGAGTTTGGCCAGGCGGCGCAGTCGCCACACGAGAACGTCGTTGATGTCCTGAGCAGTTCCCAACTCCCTCTGTGCAATGGCCTCCTGCAGCAGAGCATCCGGGTCGTAGCCCGCCTGCTCAGCCTGGGCGAGGGTTGCGGCCAGCGCGTCCCATCGCTCTTCCCGGGCAGGCCGACCCACGGACTTTGGCAGAGCGGCTCGGATGGTGGCGTCAAGACGGCGGCGCTGGGGCTCGGGCAGTGCTCGCCCCTGCTCGTGCATGACCGTCATCGGCGTGGTGGCGGCCTGGCGGTACGCAGTGCGCAGATGTTCGGCGGCCTGGCGGGAGGCGGCGGCCTGCTGGGCGTGTCCGCGGGCGGAGTGCCAGCGGGCTGCTGCCAGGGCCACCAGGACCAGGGTGGACAGCAGCATCGCCGTGGTGCCGCCGTCCTCGCCTCGGCCGAGCGCGCCGCCGGCGTGGATGATGCCCCGGGCGGCTGAGCGCAGGGCGCGGTTGTCGGCGCGCTCGGCGCTGACGTGGCTTCGGGTGGCGCGCTCGTAGGCTCGGGCGGCGGCTCGTAGTTCGTCGCGGGTGGCGGCCGGTGAGGTCTGTGCGACGGCGTCGAGGAGTTCGCCGGCGCCGACGAGCTGGGCGGCTGCGTCGTCGCCACCGTTGTCGAGGTCGAGGGCGGCGCGCTCGGCGAGCTGGCTCGCGTGGCGGCGGGCCTTGGCGGGCGGTGACCAGCGGGTCTTCGTGGCGGTGGTGTTGGCGTCGGTTGCCGAGACGGCCTGGTCGAGTGGTCCGGTGGCCAGGCGCTGGCGGATCTTGGGGAGGGAGAGGTCGGGGGCCAGCGTTGAGCCGGAGAACCAGATGGGCTGGTCGTCGCGGTTGCGGTCGCCAGGCAGCGCGACGGAGTAGCCGAGGGTGTCGCCGGAGGGGGCAAGGCGGGGCTTGACGCGAAGGCCGGCCGAGCGCAGGCGGGCGAAGAACTCGGCTTCGGTGGCGGCTCCGGCAACGGCTTGGCGGACTGCCTCGCGCAGCGTCTCGCGCGGGGTCTCGGTGTGTCCGGTGCGCTCGGCCTTGAAGCGCTCGGCGCTGGTGGGGTTCTTGGCGGCGGTCCCGTCGCCGGGCTTGAGCTGACGCAGGCCCATCTCCTTCTCGATCAGGCGGCATTCGGCCTGGGCCTTCTTCTTGTCGTAGTTCATCCGGGGGCGGCGCAGGTCTCCTCGGACCATGGTGGCCAGGATGTGAATGTGGTCGTCCGCGTGGCGCACTGCGACCCAGCGGCAGCCGTCGGGGTCGCCTTCGGGCACGAGGCCCGTGGCCTGGACCAGGCGGCGGGCGACGGTGTCCCACTCGTCGTCGGTGAGGAGCCGGTCGCCGGGGTCGGTGCGCACCGAGCAGTGCCAGACGTGTTCGGCCGGGGCGTCGGTACCGGCCTGCTTGACCCGCAGGTCCAGGGCGGCGGCGAGCCGGGACAAGGCCACCTTGGGGTCGGGGTCCGGGCTGGTGTCTCGGCCGGGGTCGGGGGCGAAGCCGTCCCAACTGCCGACGAGGTGTGGGTCGGTGTGTTCGTCGCGCTTGCCTGGGCCGAAGAGATAGACGAGCAGGCCGTGGGTGCGCGAGCCACGTCGGATCTTCGGGACCATCAGAGTCGCTTCTTCACCAGGGTGTCGGCTGTGTCGTCGATGCGGGCCAGGAGTCGGGTCAGAGTCGTGAGGGCCTGGTCGAGTTCGCCGGGGCGGGGCTGCCCTCCGGCGTTGTAGACGTAGGCGATCTGGTTGATGTTGTTGCCGACCCGGGAGAGGGCGGTGCGCAGGGCAGCGAGCTCGTCGATGGCTGCGTCGAGCTGTTCGTTGGTCTGCACGGTGGTGGAACCGCGGGCGGCGGCGAGGCCGGCGGCAGCGAGGAAGCGGGCGACGGTGACGGCACGCAGCTTGGCGGCGGCGGCGATCTCGGCTTTCTCGGCGTCGGAGAGGCGCGTGGTCGTCTTTCGGGTGCGCTCGCTGGGGTTGCGGCTGCGGCGGCGGGGTTTGCGGTCGGGGAATGCGGGTGTGCTCGGGCTCGGCTGCTCGGGCGTCGTATGGTGGTCTGTTTCTCCCCCTGCGACCGGCGCCCCCTGGTGCTGGGAGTCCGGCTGGTCTCCGTGCGCCCTCGCTCGGGGACCAGCCGGACTTCCCGCGCACTCCTGGGCGTGGGTAAGTGCGTACGACGGGCCGTAGGACCGTCGTACGCGACAACTTGCTCCGCCAGGAGCCTGATTGGGGTCACGCTCCCCGCCGTGGGTGGTGCCCTCCGGAGTCCGGGCGGTCATCGGCCCGTCTCCGCGCTCTGCTGCTGGATGTCGCGCAGGATGTCCTCGATGAAGTCCATGGCCAGGACGGGGTGGTGGAGGGTCCAGGGGCGGCTGTGTCGGCGGCGTTGCACGGTCCAGGTGCCGTCGGGACCTGCCTCGGCCTGGTGGAGGTGGCCGTTCTCGTGCAGGACCGCGATCCAGGTGTCCACCTCGACGGTCGTGGCGGGAGTCGTGCGCATCGTGGTGTTCTCCGGTTCGGTGGAGGAGGTCGTGGGTGGGTGCCCCGGGGCGGGTGACCGGCTGGATTGACCGGTCCGGTCACCCGCCCGCAGGTGCTGCCCGGTCAGTTCCGGGTGGCGGTGACCGGCGGTGTGCTCTGCTCGCGCAGCTGGGCCATCAGGGCGGTCAGCGTGTCGGAGGAGAGCGGGATCTGCTGACCTCGGATCGCCTGGGCGACCACCTTGCGGGTCAGCTTGTCCTCGGCGCTGACCGCCATTCGGGCGATCTCCAGCAGCCGCTCGGTGTCGGGGTCACCGCGCCGGTCACCGGTTGTGCGGTTGTCCCGGTCACCGACCGGCGGCGCGGTCACCGGCCGGTCAGTGACCGGTGGGATGCTGGCCACCGATGCGGTCACCGGCTCGGGGTTGACCAACCGGGTGCTGTCCGCCGGGGCGCTGACAGGCTGTCCGCCCAGGTCAGCGGCTTGGGTCAGCGGGTCAGCGTGGCCGGTGTCGGCAGGGTGCTGGCCAGCAGTGACCTCCCGCCGGCCTTCCTCAGTCCCTGCCCAGTTGTCCGGTCGGTGCTTGTCCGCGGACACCTTGGGCGCCTCGGTCAGCGCGGTGACCGGCTGCCCGGCGGTGCCCTGACCGGGCTGCGGCTGGTGCTGTCCGGGGCGGTCGGTCGGGGTGACCGGGATGCGCTCGACCTGAGTGACCTGACCGGCCTGGCCGGAGTGACCGGGCTGTCCGAGGTCACCTCGGCCACTTCCGCTGACCGGCCCCCGGGCGATCAGGATGTAGAGGTGGACTGCTCCGGCCAGGGCGAGCGGGGCGAGGGTGGACAGGATGGCGACCACGGTGTCGCCGAGCCGCAGGCCGGTGACCGAGGTGCTCAGCTCGTTCAGTCGCACCGCGTGCAGCTCGTTGGCCCAGATGCTGGCGACGGTGGCGGTGCCGAATAGCAGCCAGACGTACATGCGGGCTCGCAGCGGTGCGTCGCGCAGGACCAGCAGGGCCCGGACGCCGTAGGCGATGAAGCCGTCGATGACCAGCGGGAAGAGGTAGGTCAGGAGTCCGCGGACGTGGATGGCGACGGCCATCTGCTGGAGGGCGTCGTAGGACAGGGCGCATCCCGCGCCGCCGAGGGCGATGATGACCGCGCGGTCCCAGGCGGTGACGTGGGCCGTGGTCGGCGCTGCTGCGGTGGTCACGCTGCCGTCCCGAAGTCGTCGCGGCCGAGGTGCTCGCCGGTCTGCCTGGGTGGCTGGGTGGTCTTCGTGGTCTGTTCCAGGTCTCGGTTTCGGATGGCGCGGCGGGTCTCGCGGTACAGCTTCTGGGCGTGCTCCTCGGTAATCTTCAGAAGCTGGGCGAGGCGCTCGACGCTGACGCCGTGGCGGTATCCGGCGATGACCACCGCGCGGCGCTCGGTCTTGGTCAGGTGGATGTCGCGTCCGGCCAGGGTGGCATTGACCCGGGAGTAGTCGAGGCGGGCGGCGATCTTCTCGTGGAGTGGCTCGCGCTCCTCCTCCGTGGTCCCGCCCCGGATGCCGTGCGTGTCGTTGGCCTCCAGCGCTGCGTCGAGGCAAGCGCGACGGACCGGGCACTGGCCGCACAGCGCCTTGGCTGTGGCGATCTTGTCGGTCTCGTCGGGCTCAGGGAAAAAGATCTCGGGGTCGACCGGGTTGTACTCGGTCGGCTGGCAGACGGCCTGGTCCTGCCAGGTGTGGTCGCCGAGCGAGCGGTGGCGGGCAGGGCTGATCGTCGTGGTGCTCATGCGGGGTTGCTCCGATCGCTCTCCGCGCGCAGTGGGCGTCGGCGGAGAGGTGCGCTGGGTCGGGAGGTGCATCGGGCGGCGCTCGAGCGCGGCCCGGCGGCGGTTCACGCGGCGCGCTGTAGGCGTCTGCGGTCGACCGGCTCGAACTCGACCCGGGTGGTCATCTGCGCCAGCCGGGAGGTGACCCGGTCACCGAGGTATGCCTTGAGGTCCCTGATCCGGAGGTTCGTCGTGATCAGGGTCGGGAGCATGTGGTTGTACCGGCGGTTGATCAGCCGGTAGGTCTGCTCCTCGACGAACTCGCTCGTCTTCGCGGCGCCGAGGTCGTCGAGGACCAGCAGCGGCACCCGGCTGTAGGTCGCCAGCACCCGCTCGGCGTCGGTGTCGGAGCTGGGCCGCAGTTCGGCGTACAGGTCGGCTGCGGTGGTGGCGCGCCAGCGCACGCCGATGCCGGCCTGCACCAGTGCGGTGACCGCGCCGTACGCCTCGTGTGTCTTGCCCGCCCCGACCACCCCGGCCATCAGCAGGCTCGGGCCGGTGGCGACCTGTCGCCGAGCCCCGATGCTCGGGGCGACGGCCTGTTCGGCGACCTCGCTGACCCAGGCCAGGACCTGCGGGTGATCGGCCACCGCGCCTCGGTAGCGGGGCGGCATTCCGGCCGACAGGGCCTCCACGGCCGAGCAGCCTGCGGGCTCGTCGCTGAGAGCGGCGACGACGGCCGGGTCGATGCGGCGAGCGGCCAGGATCCGGGCCACCCGGTCGAGGGCTCCCTCGCCGAGGGTCTGCGGTTCGCGGGTGCGCATCACAGCTCCTCGGCGTAGGCGGCGACGGCGTCGACCGGGTTGGTCCACGCCTGGTGAGCGGGCACGTTAGGCCGGAATCCCGGCCGCGCCAAACCGGAGCCCCGTGAGTTCATGGAGTCGTTCACCAGGCTCGGCAGGCGGCTCGGGTGGCCCTGGATCTCGGCGAACCGCTGGAGCCCGGCGCGGATGTGCTCGACCGCGATGTCCTCGGCCAGGAGCTTCTTGGTGATCCGGCCGATGTGCCCGAGCACATCCTCCGGCGGGCGGCTGGTGCAGGCGGTGACGTACTCGGCGAGGAGGTCCTTGGCCGAGACGGTGGCGTCGGGCACTGTGCGCCCCGTAGGGAAAGAAGATCCAGGATCCAAGATCCTAGATCCAGGCGCCGAGCCATCGTCGAGCCTTCGGGGAGCCTTCGGAGAGTCCTCGGAGAATGTCGCCTGACCTGCGGTTTTCCCGACACCGTGGCTCGGCGTCGCGACGAGGCCAGTCAGGGCGTGCTGCCGAGCCGTCGATGCCTGGCCCTGTCCGGCAGGACGCGTCAGAGCTGCCTCCGTCGGCAGATCGAGGGCTCCGGGATGGTCCGGCGAAGGCTCGGCGAAGCCTCGGGTAGCCGTCGCCGAAGCCTCGGCGGCCCTCGCGCACGTGCCCTTGCAGGGGCCGCAGCGGTCGGCGCCGTGGTGGTGCGGGCACGAGGGCAGCCGGGACAGACTCGGCTTGTCGATCTTCTGGTGCTCGGACCAGGTGACGACGTGGAGGTAACGCCGGCCGTCGCAGCCGGTGTACCGGCAGATCAGCCCGGCGTTCGCGAGCTGGTGGAGGTCGTCCTCAACGTGCACCGAGGTGTGCTCGGCGCGCAGCGGCCACAGGAGCCCGGCGATGATCGCCGCGTTGTCCCGGTGCCGACCGTGGTCGTCGGACTGGGTCAGCAGGCCGAAGAAGGTCCGCTCGGCGTCGACCGTCACTTCGGCGAGTGACTCGGAGACGAACGCCTCCGGCTTGATGGTCCGGATCCGCGCCATGTCAGCGGCCCCGACCGGTCACGGCGCGGGCACCGCCGTGGGTGAGTGTCGCGGTTGCGACGGAGAGGGTGTGGGCCAGGCTCCAGTCGGCCTTGGGCCAGACCCGCAGGATCCAGCGCGCGGCGATCTTGGCGGTGGTGCGGCTCAGTTCGATCGGCTCGCCCGCTGCGTCCCAGGCCCGGGAGTGGGCGTGAGGCCACCGCTGGGTGGGGTCGGTGAAGCTGACGCGGATGGTGGCGGCGCCGGGGATCATGTCGGTGAGCTGCGCGGCGAGGCGCTGCTGGCGGTCGGCGTCCGGGCATGCCGGGGTTCCGCTCACGGTCGTGAGCATGCGATACTCCGTTGCTTGTAGGAGCGCAGGTGGCGGTTCTCGCGCAAAAGCCCCGCCGCCCGCGTGGTTGTGATTCGGTGCCCTTCGGGGTGCCGGCCCCGGCGTCCAGGAGTTGGTAGCTCCCGGACGCCGGTCTCGTTTCCACCCCGGTTCGCTGGTCACGGTGGTCCGCGCATCCTCTGTCCCCTCCCCTTTCCTGGCCCCGTCCTCAGCGGCGGGAGCAGCACCATACGAGGCACCCTCGCGATCAGTCCAGGGTGGTTTCCACCCGGCGCCACCAGCACGTATCAACTGCTGAGCGACAGCATGCGGGATCAACGTACACTCCAGTTGCGCCCTCGCGTCAACTGCTGTGTCGAGTGAAGGCCCCTGGGTTCCGATCCGCACACTCCAGTGGTTAGACTCGGCGGGACGACAGGAGGTGGGCATGACCGAGAGAGCAGGGCGGACCTTCGCCGAGCGGCTGGACCACTTGTTCAACGAGGTCCATCCCGCCAACCGCGGCTCGTATACGTACGCCGAGGTGGCTCAGGCCCTCAAGGAAGCCGGCAACGGCGAGGGTGCGATCACGGCGAGCGGGATCCAACAGCTGCGCACCGGCGCGCGCGGCAATCCGAAAATGGAGACGATCAAGGCCCTTGCGGCCTTCTTCGGCGTGCCCGCCGGCTACTTCTTCGACGACGAGGTGGCCGAGCGCACGGCGGACGAGATCAAGCTCGTAGCGGCGATGCGGGACCAGCAGATCGCACAGGTGGCACTGCGGTCCGCCGGCCTGTCGCCTGCGAGCCTCAAGATGGTGCACACCGTCATCCAGCAAGCCCGAAATCTGGAGGGTCTCCCGTCCGGCGATGACTTCCTGGGCCTTGATTTGAACGAATAATCTGCGCGCGTTGCCAAGAAACAGCAGTGGGCGCATTCGAGCCATTAGCTCGAATGCGCCCACTGCTGTTTATGACCGCCCGCCTAATCTGCCATCTGCAGGACAATGAACCGCGTCGTGCTACTGCGGAGCGGAGCCAAAGCCATGATATTCACGGCGACCTCGCGGTCGCCGTGATAAGGCAACCGCAGGCGGCGTTCTTGGCCGTCTGGATGCTCTACCACCTCGTGCCGATCCCAGATCTCGCGCGCCTCGGGATTTCCCTTCAGGACGTCTCGCTTGAGCCGCTGGAGGGGCTCACTCTCGGGGAGCTGCAGGCATGCGAACCGGATCTGCGCCAGAAAGGGGCGCGCCCAGTCGTCTCGCCAGTTCACCAGCTGGTCGCGGGCCTCTGGGTACAGGAAGGCCCACCTCATGAGGTTGGGCTCGTAGGGGATCCACGGGAACCAGTCGGCCTGCGGCTTGTTATGCCCGAAGATGGTCCACGCCTCGTCTGAGAGGTAGGCCGGATGGGGAAGCTGACTGTCCAGAAGTCGCTGCATCGGCCCGTCCAGCGCCTGGATGGCCTTTGCGTCAGCGCCGCCGCGTGGCGCGGGGGGCCGACCGATGGCGCGTAGGTAGAGGATGTGACGCTCGGCGTCGGACAGGCGGAGCGTGAAGGCGAGCCGGTCCAGGAAGTCCTCGGAGAAGTTGGCTTGGCGCCCCAGCTCCAGCTCGCGGTACCACCGATCACTCACGCCAGTGAAGCGGGCAACTTCCCTCTGCGACAAGCCGGGACTGCGCCGGCCATCGCGGACCAGGCCGGGGATGCGCTGGGGGTCGAGGCGGCCCCGCCAGTACCGGAGCAGATCGCCCAGGGAGTCAGCAGGGTCCTCTGCGGCGCCCGCCGCCTCGCTCACGCTCATAACTGGTGATTTTACGGGGATCGTAGACGATCTTCTTTATTTGATCTTGTGGCTCATATCACGCCAAAAGCGACACGACGTCAGAAAATCTTGAAACCAAGATCAATTTCACGGAACGTATGCAATCAGTTGCCCATCAGTCGAGACGACCCAGGCGCGACGATGGAGCTTCAAGGTCAAATTGCACGGAACAATCCGCCCCACCTCTGGCCGCCAATGCACACGTAGCGCTTGAGCCCGGTCACCTCGCGCCACATTGAAACTTCAACCAGCAAGCACTGTCAGCAACACTCCGTGAGCGGAACTGCTGATTCCCGGAAGTGAGACTTCCGCTCATGCCGGTGCATTGTGAGGAAGCGCCGATTCCCGGAGGCAGCAGTTCCGCACCATGTCCGTCCGCGACCTGCATCCTGCACCGGCGTGGTTCTGGCTTGTGCGTGAAGGAGCAGGGGATGTCCGGTCGGTCGGTTCTGGTGGTTGGTGGAAGTCGGGGAATCGGGCTTGAGGTGGCTCGGCAGATGGCCGAGGACGGCGACCGTGTCGCCATCACCTATCGCTCCGGCGAGCCGCCGTTCGGCCTCTTCGCGGTGCAGTGCGACGTGACTGTCCCGGACGACGTCGAGCGGGCCTTCACGGCTGCTGAAGCTGAACAGGGGCCAGCGGACGTCGTGATCATCAACGCTGGTGTCACAAGGGACTGCCTCCTTCTTCGGATGGCCGAGGAGGACTGGGCGGCAACACTCGAGACCAACCTGACCGGTGCGTACCGCTGCGCCAAGCGCGCGGTCCGCGCAATGCTCCGCACGCGACGAGGCGGCAGGCTGGTCTTCATCTCGTCAGCTGTCGCCATGGTCGGCGAGGCTGGCCAATCCAACTACGCGGCCAGCAAGGCAGGGCTCATCGGCTTCGCTCGCTCTCTCGCTCGTGAGTACGGCGGTAAGGGCATCACCTCGAACGTGGTGGCCCCCGGCCTCACCGAGACGGAAATGACCGCGGTCCTCGGCAAGGAACGCCTGGACCACATCATCGCCCAGGTCCCGCTCCGCCGAATCGCCCAGCCACGGGAGATCGCTTCGGCGGTGCGCTTCGTAGCCAGCGAAGACGCGGCCTACATCACGGGCGCCGTCATCCCCGTCGACGGCGGCGTCGCCATGGGGCACTGACGCTCCGACAGCGAGAAGGCGCGTCCGACCGACGGCCTTACTGACAAGGTCAGATCAGCGGCCGGTCGAGCCGTCGCACCCTTGGCGGTTCCCGTCTCGCCGTCGATCTCCCACCGCTGTACGCGAGACCCTCTGCTCGGCCACCCCACTGGCCAGCACGCCCCAGCGACCTTTCCCTGTGAGGGGAGATCATGGACAAGCGCCCCCTTCGAGCCGTCTGCGAGGAACGCCTCGGACGTCTCGAACTGCCCCACCGCTTCGGCACCCAGCAGCTGCGCGAGGCTGTCGCTGCCATGCGGGGAAAGCCGATCATCCTCCAGCCCCTGGACTCGAACAGCGCTGCGGACACGCCCTGCGGCATTCGGGTTGAGACGCCTACTGTCGACTACCTGTTCGTCGAGCAGGGGACCTCGGCCGCCCACCAGTTGCACATCCTGGCGCACGAGATCAGCCACATCCTGTGCGACCACCCGGGTTCTCTCTCCCTCGGCGACGGAGTCGCCGCAGCCATCGGACTGAATCCGACCCTCATTCAGCGCATGTCTGGCCGTACGGCCTACACCACCGCGGACGAGCGCGAGGCCGAGTACATGGCCACGCTCATCCGCCAGCGCGTGTACCGCGAACGCCTCCTTCCGGCACGTCGCCCGGCAGCGGCCGACGAGCGCTGGGACGCGATCTTCGCCTGACCTGAAGGAACGACCATGATCAGCGCCATCTTCGGCGGTATGCCCTTGCTGCTGCTGGCCGCATCGCTCTACTGGGCATTCAGACGCCGGCCCGGCCAACGCCCCGCCGGCACCCTGAGCCTCTCCGCCTTCCTCGGGTGCTTCGCGATCGCCTTCAGCGCCTACGAACCGGCGATCCGGACGCTGGAGGACTCCATCACGCCAGACTTCTCCCGGCTGGTGAGCAACTCCGCGACTCTGTCGGCAGCGGCCAGCGTCGCCTCCGTGCTCCTCTTTCTCAACCACGACGCAACCGAGGCTCGGCGCCGGGTTCGGTGGCGGCTCCGTCTCCTGGCCCTGACCGTCGCCACGATGGCCTTCGCTTTTGCAGTCACTCCGCGCACGCTGATGTGGAGCGCTGCCGAGCTCCAGGGCAAGCTCGACGAGGCACCCGCCTCCTTGCACATCTACTCCGCCGCGTACATCGCGTTCCTCGGATACGCCGTCTACGACTGCCTCACCCAGACCTGGACCCGGTCGCGCACCGCCACCCGGAAGAGCCAGCGCATCGGCCTTCGCACCACGGCCGTCGGTTGCGTCTTCGCCCTTCTCTACACCGCCTACAAGACCATCAACGCCGTTGGAGCCCTGTTCGGTTGGGATGCCATCCCCGGCGGACCGCGCTGCACCAACCTGTTCACACCGGTGAAATGCGCTCTGAGTGTCACGGCTCCGGCCATCGGCGTGCTCCTCATCACCGCTGGCCTGACCCTGCCGGCCGCACTCTGGCCGCTCACGCAGTTCCTCCGCCGCCGCTGGGAGCGAAAGTCGATCGCCGACCTCGATCCCCTGTGGCGGGACTTCACTGCGGCCCTGCCCGAGATCGTCCTCGATGACGATGCCGTGGTCGAGAACGAGGTCGACTTCCTGCTCCACCGTCGCATCGTCGAGATCAACGACGGCATCCTTAGCCTGCGCCCTTTCCGTTCGCTCACCGTCCAGCAGGCGGCCGTCCGAGAGGTTGAGCGGCGGAACCTGGCCGGCACTGCCGACGGTGACGCGACGGTCGAGGCGGCCGTCCTGGCGGCGGCCATCCGGGCGATGCGCGCCGGCATCGAGCCGGAGTTCGCTCTGTCACCGCAGGCTCCCGGAACAGCCGCCCGCGCGGGAGACCTCCGCGCCGAGACGATCTGGCTACGCTCGGTGGCACGGGCGTACGCCACAAGCGACATCGTCCGGACGGCCTCGCGCGAGGCACCGATGCTCGAGACGGCATAGGGATGAGCATGAGCAACCCACTTCAGGAGCCAGGCTTCTTCCGGAACCCGTACCCCACCTTCGCGGCACTCCGAAGCGCCTCGCCGGTCAAGCAGGTGCCCAGCGGAGGAGGGCGGTCGAGCTACCTCGTTACCAGCTACGCCGAGGCCAGAGAGGCGTTCACCGACCCGCGGCTGTCCAAGGACACGGCGGCCTTCTTTGCTGGCAAGGACATCGGACGCAACCTGCACCCCGCCGTATCCCAGAGCATGCTGGCCACCGATCCGCCGCAGCACACGCGGCTGCGGAGCCTGGTGACGAAGGCGTTCACTCCAGGGGCCGTCGCGCGGCTCCGCCCGTACATCGCCAGCGTGACGGACGAGCTGCTCGACGCGTGGGTGCCCGGCGAGCGGGCCGACGCCATCGAGAGCCTCGCCGTCCCACTGCCCGTCACCGTCATCTGCGAGCTGCTCGGAGTTCCCAACTCCGACCGCGCGGCGGTGCGCACATGGTCCAACGAGCTCTTCGCGGCCGGGCAGCCCGAACGGATCGACTCCGCCTCGCATGCCGTCGCCGGCTACATGGCTGACCTCATCGAGGCGAAGCGACGCGCCCCCGACGACAGCCTGCTCAACGACCTGATCCGTGCCCGGGACGGTGAGGACCAGCTCAGCGAGGACGAGCTTGTCTCCCTTGCGGTGCTCCTGCTCGTTGCCGGGCACGAGACCACCACCAACCTGATCGGCAACGGTCTCCTGGCCCTGCTGCAGACGCCGGATTCGTTGCACCGCCTGCGAGACGAGCCTGACCTTGTCAACACGGCCGTGGACGAGCTTCTCCGGTTCGACTCGCCTGTGAGCATGGCCACCTTCCGATTCGCCACCGAGGCCATCAGCCTCGGCGGCACCGAGATTCCTGCGGGCTCCCCAGTGCTCATCGCGCCCGGCGCCGCGAACCGCGACCCCGCTCGCTTCCCCGACCCGGACCGACTCGGCCTTGCCCGGGACAGCAAGGGGCATCTCGCCTTCGGGCACGGCATCCACCGGTGCCTCGGGGCTCCCCTGGCTCGCGCCGAGGGTGAGATCGCCTTCCGGCGCATCGTTACCCGATTCCCCCGGCTTCGCCTAGCTGTGCCCAGTGCCGAGCTGCAATGGCGGCACACACGGCTCATGCGGGGCCTCGAGGCGCTGCCCGTCCTGCCATAGGCCGAACCCAGGATGCGCCCGGCTCAACCGTGCCGCAGGGTCGGGACATGGCCTCGATCGTCGTTCTTCTCGAGTTGGAGCCGGATCAGGAGATCGGACCCGATGGTGTCGAGCCGGTCGTTCTTCTGGTGCACGCCGCCGGCGCCGACCCCGACGCGCCCGAGGACCCTCTCCCACGGACTCTCTGCGGCCTCGACACCGACGCGATGGAACACGCCCACTACCGCCCGGCTCGGCCGGGCGAACCCTGGTACCCGCCCGCGCTGTACGACAAGCGGTGCCGGGAGTGCCAAGCCGTGCTGAAAAGCCTGTGACGTCAGCGAGACCGGCGGCTCAAGCGAGTACGTCGGCGTAGCGATCAGCAGGGTGCCACTCGGAGCACTACATGTCGCCGGTAGCCCAGTGCGCGCCGTGCTCCAAGTACGAAGTCTCTACGCGGGATCGAGCGTTCAGTGCAGCGTGGACGCGGCGGGCGAGGCGCGGGATGAGAAGGATGTCGAGCTGATCCGAGCTGTGGAAGGCATACTCGCCGATTTCCACCCCGTCCAGGATGATCTGGGCGCGTTCGTCGTCCGGAAGGACGCCGCCGTCGAAGACAAAGAGCAGCTTGTCCCCCTCAGTCGGGTGCGGTGCCCAGTCCGCGACGAGGAGTCGACCTACAGGTGGGGTGATGCCGAGCTCCTCCTTGACCTCCCGAGCCGCACCTTGGCTCGGCGTCTCGCCCGGGTGCAGGTAGCCGCCGGGGATCTCCCAGCCGGGCTTGTAGGTGGGCTTGACCAGGAGCACCCGCCCGGTTTCGTCGAAGAACAGCACTCCCGCGGCGGTGC
Organism: Kitasatospora sp. NPDC034035; assembly: GCF_055575755.1. Taxonomy (NCBI): domain Bacteria; kingdom Bacillati; phylum Actinomycetota; class Actinomycetes; order Kitasatosporales; family Streptomycetaceae; genus Kitasatospora; species Kitasatospora sp. NPDC034035. The sequence continues at coordinate 14,374 of NZ_JBVISA010000028.1, forward strand.
GGGGCTGGGCTACGGCCTCGTTGAGTTCGGAGTCGCTCATGGCGACGACTGTAGTCGTCCGGCAACCTCTCATCCGATGATGCGGAGCCGCTGAGCCACACCCGCGAGAAGGTGGCTCGGCTTCCCCCGCTGCTGACGAACCCACATGGTCACCAGCTGCCGGGGGATGAAGTGGTAGCGCACCTGTTCGGGGCCCAGCTCCTCGGCGTCCAGCACGAGAGCGAGGGCTTCGTCCATGCGGTTCTGCGCACTGTAGGCACGGGCGACTTCGAGGGTGTGGCGTACGCGGCGTTCGAGCGGCAGGGTGGACGAATCCACCCGTGGGCCTTGGTCGGCGGCGATCTGGACGTCTCCCAGCTCCATGGCCGTCGAGATGCGGTGGATTGCGACGTTGGTCGGTCCGAACGCCGTCCACATGTGGTTGGCGTCGTGGCCCAGGCGTTGCGCCGCCCGATCGGCTTCGGCGAGGAACTCGCGGACAGTGGCGCGATCGTCGATGCGGGCCGCGGCCATAGCCCCGACAAGAAACAGCGTGCCGTAGACCGAAAGGTGCGTCGGCGAAGGGTGCACGAGGCTGCCCTCCATGTAGCCGGCCGCGTCCGTAACCAGGTCCCGGGCGGCGGCGAGGCGCCCATTGGCCAGCAGACAGTGGGAGACAGATCTGAAGAGCGAGCCGACGATGATGGGGTTCCCGGCCTCCTGAGCAGCGGCAAGGCCACGGTCTGCGGCGATCCAGGCCAGATCCGACTCGCCTATCTTCGTCAGCACCATGGCTGCACCCTGGTAGGCCATCGCCAGCAGCGCCTGCGCCTGTAACTGTTCGTCACCCTCGAACGTGCGGACCGCGCGTTGGGCTTCCGCCAGGATGCCGGGGATGAGTCGAGTGGCGCGGGCATACCTGGCGTCCTGGTAAGCGGACCAGGCCGTTCCGACCTCGGCCCGCAGGATCTCCAGGTCGGGTGGAGGGCCCGCCGGGTCAGGCGCCAGCAACGGAGACATGTTCCTGTAGTCCATGAGAGCTTCGCGCAGCCTCGGCACCGTGCCACCCTGCACGTCGGTCGTCCAGTCCAGGAGTGATGGTTCGGCGAGCAGGTCACCAAGCTGGACGTCGAGAGCGTCAGCCAGAGCCTTGATCACAGACAGCCGGTCCAGTTCGATGCGGCCGTTCTCCACCTTGCTCAGCCAGTCGGCGGTTCGGCCGACGAGTCCGGCGAGCACCTCCTGCGACATGCCCCGCCGCCGTCGGTACCAGGCGACGCGCTCGCCGACGCTCAGCATTTCGGTCATCCCACGCATACCTCCAGCTTGGCGGGGCCTGGCGCCCTGGCCCCGGAAGAATTTTCCGGGTTCCTCTCCATCCATGCTCTTAGCGTTCTGACTTGCCATCAATCACTGCTGGGCAAGCGGCTGTTACGTGAGACGAAGAGGGGTGCCAAGGCAATGACGACGCAGTCCGTAGTGAGTGCCACCTCCGCCTCTTCAGTACCCTGGCTTGGGTTGACCGGGACCATCGCCATGGACGGTCAAGCGACCGACGCCCCTAACCCACAATTCCTCCCCGCGCACGGGCTGATCCACGAAGCGTGCTTGGTCTGCATTGGTTTGGCGGACCGGGCCTGCTCGGCCGGCACTCGAACACGAACGGGGATCTCAGCCCGCGGCGTACGCCACGGTGCTGGACGGCCGCTGCACCTGCACGGCTTCGACAAGTCGCGTGTACACGGGCTCGTCGCCGAAGAGGTCGGGTTCTGGCGTGAGTCGCACCCCGGTCACCTTCTCAACCTCCAGAGCCAGCCTCTCAGCACCGGCCGCGAATCCGGCGGACGTGGCGCCGCTCTCGGTGACCAGGGTGTAGTGCCTGTTGGACAGCCTGACGCCATCGGCGACCCTCTGGCCAAGGGAGAAGCCAGCCTCCTTGATCAGCCAGCTCGCGCTTACCCGGATGGAACCGTCCGGGAAGTCATTGACCGGGGCGCGCCGGGCGCGCAAGCGTTGCGCGAGATCCGCGTCGATGGCCGGGCTGAGGAAGACGCTGCCGGCCGAGCGGTCATCCGGGTCTCCGGGAGTCAGCACCATGCCTTTGCTCCGTCGCACCGCAAGGACTGCGGCGGCGGCTTCGGCAAGCGGGACGCGCTGGCCCTTCGCGATGCCCAGTCGTTCGGCGACCATGCCGTAGGTAATCGGGGTGCTCAGCCGCGAGCGGTGCAGTCGGAACACCGCGCGCAGCAGGGTCCAGCGGGTGGACCGCTTGAAGATGCTGGTCCGGTGCCCGAGACCGCAGGCTGCGGCGGAGAGTCTGACCGGGCGGTCGGCCTCCCAGTCCCAAGCCTCGACCCGGACGAGCGTGTCGGCGACTTCTTGTCCGTACGCACCGACGTTCTGCACTGGAGTGGCTCCGACCGTGCCGGGAATGCCGATGAGCGTCTCCATGCCGGTGAGGCCCTCAGCGATGGTCAGCTCCACCAGATCCTGGAGTTGGTGTCCTGCCTCCACGGTGGCGAGGACGCTCTGTCCATCAGGCTCCGGACACAGGTCAACCCCCTGAGTCGCCATGCGGAGAACCACCCCGGGGCACCCGGTGTCCGCCACCAGGACGTTGCTGCCACTGCCCAGAACCAGTGGGCGGATCCCGAGCCGGCGGATCTGGTCGATCGCTGCGGATACATGGTCCAGCTCCGTCACCTCGATGAGGGACTCGGCGGCCCCACCGACCCCGAGGGTCGTCAAGGGGGCCAGGGGGACCTGGGAGCGGACGCGCACGTGATCTCCTTAGTACGGATCGAGCCGAGCCTACGCGGACAGGATGTCTGCCACCCTGCCGCAGACCTCGCGAGCCACCGAGGTGTCCCTCGCGCCGAAGCCCGTGTGCAGGACGCGAAGCCGGGCACGGGCTCGTTGCGAGTCAAGGTGCGCGCTCAGATCCATCGCGCTGTGCGCCGCCGCGGCAGCTCCCTCGACGTCCTCGCCAGCGAGCCGGGCCTCGGCGAGCGAAGCGTTGTGCAACAGACGGTTGCGGGGCTGCTCCTGGCCGAACAGCTCCAGTCCGCGCACAAGGTTCTCTTCTGCCCGGGTTGGTCTGCCGAGTTCGAGCCAGGCCCGCCCCGCGTCAGCGGCCAGCACCGCCGGCGTAACCCAGTAGGACCAACGCGGGTCTGTTGCTCCATCGATGGCCGATCCGAAAGCGGCAGCCTCCTCCAGTGCACGCTCGCACCCCGCTATGTCGCCGAGCTTCGCGTGCGCCCTGGCTTGGCGGGTGGCAAGCAGGGCTTGGACAGCCCCGCTCTCGTGGCCGGCGGCTCCCTTTCGGGCCACCTTGACCAGCCGCAGGGCGTCATCATCGGCACCGTGCCACGCTGCCTGGTAGCTCAGGCAGGAAACGATGTTCGCGCCGAGCAGGCGGTCGCTGGCAGTGTGCGCGGCTCGCAGCCCGGTGAGGAAGTAGCGCTGAGCAAGAGCGACGCGGTCGAGGTCGGTGGCCACCCAACCGGCGAGCTGCGCGAGTTCGGCGAACGCTTCATGGAGGCGCACGCCGGTTTTGTTGTCGTAGGCGCCACTGCGAACCAGGGTTGCGGCCCAGTGAAGGTCCTGGGTGACCCAGTCGAGGACGAGTGGGCCGCCTTGGATGTCATCGAGTCGGCGAAGTTGGGCAATGCGGTCGATCAGGACGTCCACGGCAGCGGGGCCGATTTCCAGACCGATCGAACGTGCTTGCAGCTCCTCTTCGGGGGCCGTCAGCCAGTCGACCGCGGGCCCGATCAACGAGCGCCCGGCCACTGGCAGCAGCGCAGGTACGCTTTGCCTGGCTGCTCCACCATCGGTCAGCAGAGTCGAGCAGTGCCGTGTGCCGGTCTGGGTCCACGGCAGATCCAGGCCGTCGTCGGCGGACAGCAGGACCCCGGTGGCCGTGAACTTGGCGGGCCACAGGGCGTCCGCACTCACTGGTTCGCTGAGCCGGCTGGACAGGATCTCGGCGACCACCTGGGGCAGCCGTCCTCTCGGGCAGGATCCTCGCAGCCACCCGTACGGCGCTTTACTGCTGATGGTGCCGGGTCCGCACAATCGGTTGATCTCCCGGGCGAGGCGTTCCGGCGACCAGTCCAGCTGTTCCAGGCACCTGCCAAGCAACGATGCCTCCACCATTGCGGTCTGCCACCCGCCTTCCCTCACCCGGACCGCTACTCGGCCCCGTCCTTTCGCTTCAGCGTGGCACGGGCAAAGCACCGGATCCCGCTGGATCCGGAAAAGCTGACCATTCTTACCTTCTCGCCGACCACCCTGACCGTCGCTTCATCTTCTCTCAGGGCGTTTAGCCCACTGAAGTTGATGCATCGCCAGGCGATCACAGGCGGCTCCCTCATGCCTCCGGAGTCCCGATCGGCCTGCTCGCAACCAGGCATTCGGTCCGTCGGACAGTCCACTGTCCGAACCGCCATTGACTCTCACAGGAGGGCACGGTGCGCACGATGACCAGCAAGCCAGCCAAGACCGCCGATGCGCTCTCCTGGCACGAGAGCTTCCGCGCCGTACCGGACACCGTCCCCGATGTGCGCGCTCGAGTCCGTTGCGAGGTGCGCAAGTGGGGCTACTCGGATGTCGTCGTGGACGATGCCGAGCTGGTTGTGGCGGAGCTGGCCAGCAACGCGGTCATCCATGGGTGCAACGAAGCTGACGATCAGTTCGATGTTTTCCTGGCCGCCCGAGCTGACGGGTTGGAGGTCGCAGTCGGTGATCCGAGTTCCCAGCTGCCGGCTCACGTCGAGACTGCCGAGGAGGACGACGATCACGGACGGGGACTCATCCTGGTTCATGCGCTCAGCGTTCACTGGAAGGCTGTTGTCGGTCCCGGCGGAGGAAAGCGAATCTGGGCACTGATCGCAGCCGAGTCGTTGCCAGGAGTCCAACACTCCACACAGATCGGTCCCGGGATCGAGGTGATCTCGTGCTGATCAGCGCGATGGATTCACGAGCCACCGCCGTGCAGGGCGCAAGCTTCTGGTGCAACAGCGTGGCGGTGAGCGTACGGAACTTCCCGTTAGGCGCTGCCCTTGTCGAATCGGCGGACGACGCGATCTCTTGGATCCGCGGACGACTTGACGAGATCGCCGTCCAGCTGGATCCCCCCGCCGTCCGGATCGTGCGCGCGTGGCTGAGCGACCAGCAGCGGTACACCGAGGCTCTAGCCCTTCTCTCGCAGGGATCTGGCTTCGCCATGGAACTGCGCCAGGACGGCGTGACGTACAGCGTCGGCGCCGATCCGTTCGTCCCGCCGTAGTCCGCGCGAGTCATCGAAGCTGCGTCGTCGGCGACTTGAAGATCAACCGTCACACACCCCTGGACAAACGGCAGCTGGCCGCAACGGCGGCACGGCCGCCCCACCGTCTCCTGGTGATGCGGGGCGCACTCAGTGCCCCGGCGCCAGGCCCCTCAAAGGGAAACAGCACAGGAGGAACAGCAATGGCTCAGCAGATCCAGACGGCTCCGGCCGCGGACGAGTTCGACCTCGACATCACGGCAATCGAGCAGAGCGACGTGGCCAGCCTGCAGGTGCTCACGGACGACGGCTGCGGCAGCACGTGCGGCGCCTGCACCACCGGCGTCCACTGAGCCGCCAGGTACACCGCAACGGTCAGCGTCGCCGGGCACTGCCCGGCGACGCCTGGCCGGCCCTGTTCCAATCGTCCGAACCGGAGGTACTCGTGCGCTCTCCCGCCAGCTACCAGGCAACTGGGACGGCAATGGTGCGCGCTGTCGCCCGCCCCGACCTGGCGGTGCCGGTCTGGCCTGAGCTGACCGCCACCGGGCCCGATCACTTACCAGCGTGGACGCGATGGCTGCGCACTGTCTGGTCCGACGAGCAGCTCGCCGAGGCGCTCGGGCAGGCCAGCGCGGCTCTCGCCTGCCAGGTCGAGGCGCTGTGCTCCGCTACTGCCCCGGACGCGCGGGACACACGGCGGGCGGTGCTGTCCACCGCCCGCTACCTGCTGCGCGCCACCGCCAGGCCGACACCGTTCGCCCTGTTCGCTGGCGTGCAGGCCACCACGTTCGCCCCCAACTCCCAGTTTCGCTGGGGAGAGCAGCACCAAGCCCTCGCTCGCGCCGGGGCCGAGTGGCTCGCTCTAGTGATCACCCAACTGGAGGACTGCCCGCAGTTGCTGACCCGGCTGGAAGTAGTGGCCAACTCCAACGCGGCGGTGCGCGGTGATCGCCTGGTGGTCCCGCATCAGCCTGTACTGCGGCCTGACGGCACTACGGGCGCCGCCGAAGTGTCCGTACGCCACACCGACGCGGTGCGCTTCGCCGTTCGGGCCGCGCAAACCCCTGTGCGTGTCGAGGATCTGGCGGCGAAGCTTCGTGTGGAGTTCCCCGACACAGCGCCCGCCCGGATCACGGCTGCGCTCACAGAGCTGGTGGCCAGCCGAGTCCTGATCACCAGCCTGCATGCTCCGGCCACTGAGCCGGACGCTCTGGGGCACCTACTGGCCGCCTTGGAAGTGGCTGGTGCAGACGCCGTCCACCAGGTCGCGGCTGTTGTCGCCGGCCTCCGCACCGTCCACGCCGAACTCGCCGCCCACAACAAGGCCCCCGACACGGACCGGCGACGCCGTACCGCGCACACGATGAGCCAGCTGGCCGCGACTAAACGGCGTCCGCTGGCCGTCGACCTGCGATTGGACGCCGACCTGGTCCTTCCCAAGGCGGTCGCCCGGGAGGCGGCGCACGCCGCCGACCTCCTCGCGCGCCTGAGCGCCTTCCCGTACGGAGTGGCCGCATGGCGGGAATACCACCAACGGTTCTACGAGCGCTACGGCCGGGGATCCCTGGTGCCGCTGCTCGACATGGTCGCCGACAGCGGAATCGGCTGGCCCGACGGTTATCCAGGCACCACCCAGGCCGCTGATCAGCCCCGTTTCTCCGAACGCGACGCACTTCTCTCCGAGCTCGCCCAACGAGCCGCCCTCGAGGACCACCGCGAGGTCGAACTGGACGAAGTCCTGCTCGCATCCCTTTCGCTGGGGCCCGCCGAGCCGCGCCTGCCTGCACACTTGGAGATCGGGGCCCGGCTTCACGCCGGCAGTCAGCAGGCTCTTCAGCGCGGTGAGTTCCGACTGGAGGTCCTATCCGTCTCACGCGCCGCCGGCGTCTCCGTCGGCCGGTTCCTGCCGCTGCTGGAGCCCGAGCAGCGTACGGCGCTGACATCCGCCCTCGCCGGGCTGCCGACTATGGACGTCGACACCGTCACCGCCCAGCTTTCCTACCCCCCGTTGGATCCGGCGACCGCCCATGTCACCCGCACCGTGCCGACCGGCCAGCTCCTCATCAGCCTCGCTGAACACCGGCTCCCCGCTGCCGGCGTGCTCTTCCCCCGCGACCTGGCGGTGGGCTGCGACGGACGCCGCATGTACCTGGCCGCCCCCGACCTTGGCGTACGGATCGAGGCTGCTGGCACGAACGCGCTGAACCTTCGCACCCACACGCCACCGATGGCCCGGCTGTTGACCGAACTCTCCCGTGCCCAGTGCGCCCAGGTGACCGCCTTCTCCTGGGGCGCCGCCCGCAGCTTGCCGTTCCTGCCGCGCCTTCGGCACGGCCGGGTCATCCTCTCCCCTGCAACCTGGCGGCTGACCGCCCGCGAGCTGCCCACCGCTGACGCCCCTTGGGACACCTGGCTGCAGGCCCTGACCTACTGGCTTGCGCGCCGCTGCGTTCCACACCGCGTCCACCTGGTCGAGGGCGACCAGCACCTGCCGCTCTACCTCAACCATCCGGGCCACCGGGCCCTGCTGCGTGCCCACCTCGCGCAGAAGCCGGTGGCCGTGCTCGCCGAGGCGCCGCGGCCTGGTGATGCCGGCTGGGCTGGGGGCCGCGCCCATGAGATCGTCGTGCCGCTGACCGCGACCCGCCCAGCTATCTGGCCGCGCCTACCCAAACCGACCCGGGCCCGCGTCCTCGCCCGGGGCCACGGCGACAACCCGGGCACCTCCCGGGTGCTGCTCGCCAGCCTCTACGGCAACCTCGAACGCCAGGACACCATCCTCACAGGCCACTTGCCCGACCTACTTCAGCGCCTGGACTCGCCGCCGTGGTGGTTCGTGCGCTTCCGCGACCCCCAGCAGCACCTTCGCCTGCGGATCGCCCTGGACGATCCGGCCGACTTCGGCACCGCCACCCAGACGGTCAGCACCTGGGCCGCCGAGCTGCGCCAGGCCGGTCTGCTGGCCGAAGTCCGGTATCCCGCCTCGTTCCCTGAGACCGGCCGCTGGGGCGACGGACCCGCCTGGAACTCGGCCGAAGAGGTGTTCCGCGCGGACTCCCGCGCCCTCCTCACCCACCTCGCCCAGCCTCACCGGCCCAAGCGGCTCGCGCTGCTGGCCGCCCACGCGGTGGCAATCGCCTGCGCGTTCAGCGACGGGATGCACGCCGGCCTGCGCTGGCTCGTCGCCAACGTCCCCGCCAAGGCCCCGGCACCGATCCCGCGTCCCTTGTTCGTCCAGGCCGTGCGCCTCGCCGACCCCGCCGACAACTGGGCGCCCCTACGTGCCGAGCCCACCGGCGCAGCCATCGTCGACGCCTGGGGCGAACGGGACCGGGCATTGGCCGCCTACCGCCGCCACTTCCCCGGACCCCACACCAGGGGCGTAGACGTGGACGACGTACTCGGCTCCCTGCTGCATGTCTCCTATGTCCGTGCCCACCGGATCGACTTCGACGATGAGGCCCACGTCCTCTACCTGGCCAGGGCCGTCGCCCTCGCCCGGCTCGCCAAGGACGGTGCACGATGACGCACCGCGCGTTGGAGATGGCCAGCGTGATAGCCGACCGCCTCGCCGACCCCAGCAACCTGCCTGCCGTCTCGACGACCCATCCGCAGTGGCGCCAATCGTTGGCCCACGGCGCTCCGGGCATCGCGCTGCTCCACATCGAGCGGGCCGCCGCCGGCCTCGGCGCCTGGCAACGCGTCCACGACTGGCTGCGGTTCACCACGAGCGCGCCGATCACCAGCGGCCCGGACAGCTACCTGCACTACGGTGCACCTGCCGTCGCCCATGCCCTCGCGAGTGCTGCCCGAGCCCGCCCCGGCACCTACACGCGCGCCCTGGCTGGCCTCGATCAGATCGTCGCGGCCGACGCGACGCGACGCGTCGCGTCCGCCCACGCGCGCATCGATCGCGGCGACTGCGGTGCCCTGGCCGAGTTCGACGCCATCCGGGGCTTGGCCGGCCTCGGTGCCCACCTGCTGCGCCGTGATCCCGACGGCCCCGCGTTCCGCAAAGTCCTCTCCTACCTGGTCCGCCTGACCGAGCCGCTCGAACGTAACGGCGCCCTGCTGCCCGGCTGGTGGGCGGCGAGCGGGCCATCCGGCCGCGCGGATGACCGGTTCGCCGGTGGTCACGCCAACAATGGGATGGCGCACGGGATCGGCGGCCCGCTCGCCCTGCTCGCCCTCGCTCTGATGCACGGGGTGAAGGTCGACGGGCAACTGGAGGCGATCGACCGTGTCGTGTGCTGGCTGGACCGGTGGCGGGCGGGCACGCGGTGGCCGTACTGGGTCATCCGCGAGGAGCTCGACTCCGGCCGAGCCGCGGGGCCGAACGCGCAACGGCCGAGCTGGTGCTACGGCAGCGCTGGACTCGCCCGCGCCCAACAGCTCGCAGCCCACGCGGTCGGCGACCCTGACCGCCAGCGTGACGCGGAAACCGCCCTCATCAAAGCTCTTTCGGACCCGGCGGCGCTCGCGGCGACGACGGACGTCTCGCTGTGCCACGGGTACGCCGGCCTCGCGCACATCGCCCACCGCGCGGCAGCTGACGCCATGCCATCGACAGCCTCGCAGCTTCGAACCGTCGCCTCGACCCTGTTGGACGCCCTAAGCCCGGTCGGCGCTGATCCAGCCCAACAGACGACCACCGTGCTGGACGCAGCCGGTCCGGCCTTCCTCGAAGGCGCCGCCGGCACCGCGCTCGCCGTGATCACGCCCGCAACCGGCACGGCCCCGCTCTCCGGCTGGGACGCCTGCCTGCTCATCGCCTGACCGCTGACCGACCCGATGTGAGGACACCCTTGATGAACCGTTGGATCCAGCACGAGATTCGGTTTCGTGACGGCCGGAGCGCCGAGCACGTCGCCGCCCACCGCCTGGCTCCGGCGCTGACTGCCGCGAAGAGTGACCTTTCGCTGGACGGCTGGTGGTACATGCGCAAGAACCCGTTCAAGCTGCGGTATCGCGCCGAAGTTCCGGTGCCCTCCATCACCGGACTCCTTGACAGCCTCACCGCCGAAGGCCTGATCACTGGGTGGACAAACGGCATCTACGAACCGGAGACCGCCGCGTTCGGCGGCGAGCGCGGCATGGAGGTCGCCCACGAGCTGTTCCACCACGACAGCCGCTACCTCCTCGCCCGCGCCGCCCCCGCTGGCGCACCGACTCTAGGCCGGCGCGAGACCACCGTTCTGCTCACTGGCGTAATGCTTCGCGCCGCCGGCCTCGACTGGTACGAGCAGGGCGCCGTATGGGACCTGTTCGCCAAACTCCGCCCCGAACCCGCCGCCGCCGACCCCGAACGGGAGGCCGTTTGGGCCCGGGCGATGCTGCGGCTGATGACCGTCGACACGCGGCGGCTCACCAGCTCCGCCGGTCCGCTCCAAGGACAGGACGAGTGGGTCAGCGCCTTCGAGAGCGCCGGCCAGTCCCTGGCGCAGCTCGCCCGCCACGACTGCCTCACCCGGGGACTGCGGGCCGTTCTGGCCCACCACCTGCTCTTCCACGCCAACCGCGCCGGGATCTCCACCGCGGACCAATCCTCCATGGCCGCACTGGCGTTGGAAGCCGTCTTCCACTCCGGCGGGGACCTCGTGTCCTCGCAGCCCACCATCCGCTCAACCACTAGGGTCGCCCAAGTGACTACTCTCAGCGATGACCAGTCCCAGTCCTCCGAGCAGCTGCGCACCGCACTGACCGCCCGCCTGCGCGAGCAGAAGGTGATCACCACCGACGCCGTCGAGAACGCCTTCCGCACCGTGCCCCGCGAGCACTTCCTGCCCGGCTTTCCGCTGGAGACGGCCTACGCCGACAACCCCACCTACACCAAGACCGACGGCTCCGGCACCCAGATCTCCGCCGCCTCCCAGCCGTGGATCGTCGCCCTGATGCTCGAACAGCTCGCCGCCAAGCCCGGTGAGCGCGTCTTCGAGTCCGGCGCGGGCACCGGCGTCAACGCCGCCTACCTGGGCACCATGGTCGGCCCCGACGGCCGGGTCGTAACGGTGGACGTGGACGACGACCTCGTCGACGGCGCCCGCAAGCACCTCGTGGACGCGGGCATCACCAACGTCGAGGTCGTCCTCGGCGACGGCGCCCTCGGCCATGAGGCCGGCGCCCCCTACGACAAGGTCATGGCCACCGTCAGCACCGCCGAGATGCCGACCGCCTGGCTCCAGCAGGTCAAGCCGACCGGTCGGATCGTGGTGCCACTGCGGCTGCGCGGCACCGCCAGCCGCTCCATCGCCTTCAAGCGTGGCGAGAGCGGGTGGGTATCGGTCGACAGCCAGCTCGCGGTGTTCATGCCGCTGCGCGGCAGCATGGACGACGCGCGCCGCACCCTCGCCCTCACCGAGCAGGACGACGTGACGCTGCAGGTCCACAAGGACCAGGTCGACGCGGTCGACGCCGGTGCCCTGCTCGGTGTCCTCGACTCCGAGCGCCGCGAGCGATGGACCGGAGTGAACATCCCCGCCGGAACGACCTACGAGTACATGGACCTGTGGCTGGCCTGCGCGCTGCCCAACTCCCTGATGCGCATGAGCGTCGGCGACGGTGCGCAGGAGCGCGGTGTCTCCCGCATGTTCGGGTGGGGTTCCATGGCGGCCGTGGACGGCGCCTCCCTTGCCTACCTCACCATCCGTCCCGCCGAGCCCGGCGAGGACGGCCGCAAGGCGTACGAGACCGGCGTCATCGGCCACGGCCCCAACGGCGCGGAACTCGCCGACCTGGTCTCGCAGGAGATCCGCACCTGGGACAGCGGCTTCCGCGACCGCTCCGTCCGCTTCGAACTCCCCGACACCCCGGCCGCCGCCGACCCGGCCGCCGGCCGCTTCGTCCTGGAACGCCCCCACCACCCCATCACCGTCAGCTGGGAGTGACCTCGTGCACCCGACCGGGCCGATAGCCCAGCGGTTCCCGCTGGTCGCCCGGATCCGGCCCGCGTGCCTGCCCCTTGAGGCCCGCCTCGGCAAGCTCAGCGAGCTTGCCGAGGCGGGCACCCGGCAGGACGACCCGGGCCTGGCATCCACCGTCTTCAACCAGGCCGCCCTGCTCGCCTCCGACCTCGCGCTACCTGGCCTCGCCCGCGAACTGTGCCACCGGCACGCCGACCTCTACCTAAGGCTCGGCCCACTGCCGGCGATGAGCGCGATCCGCGGCCTGGAACCGATCGTCAACCTCGCCCGCCTGCACATCAGGGCCGGACGCGGAAGCGAGGGTCACCAACTGCTCCTGTCCCTGTATGACGCCATCGCCACCGGCACCAGCACTGTCCTCGACGGCGTCACCGTGCCTGCCCGCCTCACCGAGACCGACGCCCAACGCGCCGAGGTGCGCGCATGGCTGTGGCGGGTCATGCTTGCCGACGGCACCCGGGCCCTCACCTGCTCCGGCCTCTGGGAGGAAGCCCTCCGACACCTCAACAACTACCGCGGCGTGGGCACCCGGATCCTCGACGGCCGCCAGGTCGCCGTTCTCGCCCGCGCCACCACCGGCGACCTCGACGGCGCTCTCGCGCTCCTCGCGGATACCGAGCCGGGCGACCCCTGGGAGGACGCGGTCACCGCTGTCCTCACCGCCCTGTGCACACCCGGCGGCCGACAGGAAGCCGCCGCCGCTCTCGACCACTGCCAACGCCTGGGGACCGGCCCCGGCCTCGCGGTGTTCACCACCCGGCTGCTACTGACCGCCATCGACGCGGCCGGCGGGACCACCGGCGAGGCCGCCCGGAGCCTCGCACAGTCCCTGATCATCCGTTCGAGGGAATCGGACGACGGATACGCGGCCCGCGACCTCCTCGCCCACTCCACCTACAACGACCTGCTGACCCCGGCCGAGGCCAGCTCCCTCCGCGCGGTGGTTAGGGCATGCGCGCTGGGCGCCGGCCATCTCTCAGCCGTCGGCCGGGCCCGGTTGGAGGAGGCCCTCGCAGAGGCTGCCAGGGTGCTCGAAAAGGCCCCGCTCGACCGGAGCGCGCCCGGACCCGACCCACTTGAATGAACCATTCGAAGGCCCATCGAACTGATCCGGCCCTCCGTCACCCCGGGTGAGCCCAGCGAGTGACTGCCTAGTCGATTGCTCCGGCCCGTCTGGACGGTCAAGGTCCGCCCCCTCACCAGCCGCGTAGGACGTCACCACCCCGACGGACGCCGTAAGCCGCCAGGAGCAGACCACCGACACGCTGGCGAGACGTCTCCTCCAGCCTCCTCGACCCCACCATCACGGTGCAGATCACGCCTGGACCGCCTCAGAGTCTTCCTCCCGTGTCCGTCTCGCCGACGGGTCGGACCCAGGAGGGTTCCACGCAGCCGAGCGGAAGGAGGAAGTTCGAAGCCGGAAAGGCCCTCTATTCGGATCGGCCCTGCGGCTGCAAGCTGATGCGCCTGCGCTCTCCGGACCTGAACCACGTCCCCAGCGGACGAGTTCACGGACCAGAGCGCGCGGGAGAAAGCGCTTCTTCGAACCACCCGGCCGGCAACAGCCGCTCGGTGCCGTTCCACGACAAGGAGTGACCCACGTGAGCACCAACGACGACCTGCTGATCGGCGTCGAGAACCTCATCACTGTGCAGGACCGGTTCTCGGCCGAGGCGGCCGAGTCCGACCCCACCGGCACGTCGGCAGGCGACGACGGCGACAACCGCGACGGACTGAACCTGCCGCAGGAGTAGTCGGCACGTGCACCACGGGGCCCCGCGCGCCGTTGCGGGGCCCCGCTCCTCAGCCCTCAATTCAGTCGACGGAGGTACACATGGACCACCGGTTCGTGAACGCGATCGAGAAGGCCCTCGGATGGGACGGCCCCGCCGTCCTCGGAAGCCGGTTCACGAGGGGCAACATCGCCGACCTGGACATGCTCGACCAGCTCCTGAACCCGAAGAAGCTGCTCGACCTGGTCATGCGCCGCAGCCTCAACGCTCCACAGTTCCGCATGTTCCAGAGCGGCTCAGAACTCCATCCCAGCCGATACATCCAGCCCTCGGTAACCCGGCGCGGGCAGGCTATCCCGATCGCCGACATGCGGCGCGTGGCTGAGCTCCTCTGCTCCGGTGCGACCCTCGTCCTGGACGAAGTGGACTTCTTCGACCCGGCGATGGAAGCGACCTGCCGCGCCCTCCAGTGGTGGTGCCACGAACTCGTCCAGGTCAACGCTTACCTGACGACGCAGGATGCGTCCGGATTCAACCTGCATTGGGACGATCACGACGTGATCATCGTCCAACTCGCAGGCGAGAAGTCCTGGGAGGTACGCGGGGCCTCCAGGACAGCACCTATGTATAGGGACGCGGCCCCGAACTCCGAGCCCAGCGAGCAGAGCGTGTGGGCGGGCACAATGATGCCCGGCGACGTCATGCACATCCCCCGCGGATACTGGCACCACGCCACTCGGAACGACTGCGGCGAGGGCTACAGCCTGCATGTGACGTTCGGCATCGTGAAGCGCACCGGCGTCAACTGGCTGACGTGGCTAGCCGACCAGTCCCGCACCCTCGAAGAGTTCCGCTTTGACCTCGACCGGTGGTCCAGCCCCGAGCAGTGGACGGCACAGCAGGGCCGGCTCGCACAGGTCGTGGCCGAAAAGGCTGCCACGCTGACCCCCGAGGACTTTCTGGCATTCCGCGAGCGCGAGCGCCCCAGTGCCCGCCACGTCCCCGCCATCGGCGTCTTCGGCAAGCCCGAAGCGATCGTGTGTGTCACCGACTTCCCGCCAATCGTCAAGCCGACTGCCGACACCGTGGAAGTCATCGCCGCCGGCAGGAAGATCACGCTTGCCGCGAAGGCGCTGCCCGCGCTGCACCTCATGTTGAGCGGTCACCCGGTGAACCTCGCGCAGGCCGCTGCCGACACCGGCGTCGACACCGAACGCCTGGCCGAAATTCTTGTCGAGGAGGAACTGTGCACCGAGCTGACCCCGGAGTTGTCCTCGGCCTTTACCGGTCTGGTCACGACCGACAGCTCCTCGAAGACGCGCTGAGTCTCGGTGTCCGAGCTATCGACACCGCCGCCAATTACCTCGACTTCACCTCGCACCGTACGCTCGCGCACCTGGCCGCCGACCTGCTACCGGAGTTCACGATCTCGACCAAGGTCGGGTTCCACCGCTCCGGCCACTCGCTGAACCCGGCCGCGCTCTACGAGTCGGTGGAGCGCTCAGTCACCGACCTCGGGCGGGCCCCCGACGTCGTACTCCTTCACAACCCGGAACACACCCTAGGCCGCCGCTCCCCCGACGAAGGGCGGGAGATCCTGGCCGCAGCGTGCCAAGCTCTGGAGGACGCCACGAAGGCGGGCCTCTGCGAGCGGTGGGGGTTCTCCATCTGGAACCCCCACCCACTCCTGCCGCTCATCAACCCCACCGCGCCGATCCCCAAAGTCCTGATGACTCGTGCCGGCCTGCTGGTAGATGCCGACACCCTCGCGGCCATCGAGACACTGTCGGCCGTTCTGGCCATCGACCCCAGCGACCGCTGGGGCATGGCGCCCTTTGGCGGCGACACCACCTTGGAGGTCTGGAAGGCATTCGACACCCGGACGTTCCTCGGCGAAGGCGACGAGTGCACCACCGTGCAGGCGGCTTTCCGCGTGTCCTACGAGATCCCCAAGGTAGCCAGGATCGCCGTGGGCACCAGCTCTCCTTCCCACTTGCGAGCCCTCGTCGAGGCCACAACACTGGGCGTCGACCTCGCAGTGGTCAGCCGGTACCGGGCGTTGCTGAACGAACGGGCTGCAGCACGTTCATGAGGACAGCTCAGCGATCAGTCGGCCCGACGACTCCTGAGCGGGCTCCGTGAACGGCATCTTCTTGCCGCTCCGTGCGTGTGCCCGCAGGACGTTCGCGCAGAACAGCAACTGCGCCACCTTCCCCGAGCGGGACTGAAGGTCCTCCGCAAACTCCCGTTGGACGCGGCCGGCAACCTCGGGCACTCCCAGAGAGAATCCCCAGAGCGTCGCCGCGTCCAACCCACGCGGCCCCCGACCCCAGTCCTCCCAGTCCAACAGGCACAGCTCCGGGGCGGTGACGTTGCCCCAATGAAGATCCCCATGGGCGGTGGTCCACTCACCGACAGCGGTGTTCACCGTCTCCCCGAACACCTCAGCGATACGCCGGCTCAGGTGGTCCTGCGACATGCAGACGCGCTCCGTGCGATGTCCGGCGAGCGCGCCGAGCGAGCTAGCCAAGTCCTTCCACCAGGCGTCCGCGAGCCCCGAGTCGTCGGTGATGCTGCCCGAGGCGCTAATGATCGGGGCAGTAATGAGCGTCATCTCCTCCGCCCGCCAGACCACGCCGCGCTCGCGGTCCTGCCAGCGAAACGCCCGCATCAACTCCGGCTTCGCCACACTCGTCAGCACCGACGCGCATTCGGTACCTGTCCAGGACTGCCCATGAATCTCGTCCGCCGACCGCCACTGCAGCCGAAGCCAGGTGCCCTGATCGGTGCGAAAGCCCGCCGTCCCCCCGTGGTTACCGTAGACACCTGACGACCGGTCCAGACCAAGCTCGAGTGCCCGCTCAACCAGACCGAGCACATCATCATGCGGATGCTGCCGAAGGTCCGTCATCGAGCCCACAAGGGTCTCCTCACATGCCGATTTGGGACTACCACAGTACGGCCATGGCTGTGATCCACGTGCCGATGTGGCCCACACAAGCTACTGAACTTAATCGGGCGATGCCGGGTGATTGCCTGACACCTGATGGATGCGTCCGGTAGATATGTGCGCGTGAACGACTCCACACCTCCCGAGGACGGCGAGCTTACTTCCTTCGCCAAGGCGAAGAACTGGTGCAAGAAGCACGAGCCCCAGCTCCGCGCCGCCGGCGCCGTGGGTCTGGCCGTGGGCCTGATCGTGGTCCGCCATCTCGCCCAGAGGCGGGACGCCGAGACGTACGCCGTCGAGACGTACGAAGTCGAGGACATTGCGGCTTCCAAACCGGTTTCCGTCACCGAAACCACGGGCGACTCTCGACCGTCCCCCACCCCCCACGTGCGGAAGCTTCGCGAGGGTTGGAACGCCAGCGAGGAAAAGAAGGCGCAGTACAAGGCGGAGACAGGGGACGACCTCGCACCGGGTACCACATGGGTCCACCCCTCGAAGGACGAGACCCCCGGCGAAGCCGCAGCCTGAGCACAAAGTTTTTCTTTTAGACCCGCTGGAGGCTGCTGGTGCACGAGAGAGCAGCTCGGATGGACCATCACGGGCCACGGCAGGTCGGTAGATTCCTGCCATGACTGACGGCGAGAAGTACCTGGAGAAGAGCCAGTTGTCCGGGCGGATGGGGAAGGCCGCCGAGTACTTGGTGGCGGCGTCGTCCATCCTCGCCACGAACGGTGAGCTGAACGTCTCCACCTCGCTGGTCGACGATGAGGGCGTGGACCTGGTCTTTCACCGCCGCGGGAGCACGGCGACCCTGGCGGTACAGGTAAAGGCGCGAATGTCGACCGGCGTGCAGGTCCAGCAAGGCAAGGTCATGGGCTTCGTGCGAGCACAGACGTTTCAGCCGCGGGCCGACCTCGACATGCTGTTCATCGTAGTGGACATCGAGCAGGGGGCGATCACGACAGCCTGGCTGGTACCGAGCATCACGTTTACCGAGCTGGTGACTGAGGCGAACAGCCGGGGACGCTACCGGTTCTCGGCGTCCATGAAGCAGGGCTCCAGGGACCAGTGGAGCCCGTTCCGCCTGACCGCGCCGGAGCTCCCCAAGCGCATCCTCGCCCGACTCACCGAGTTGGAGACGGGCACGGTGCCGCACCTCGGACTGGCCGGAGAGCATTGACGGACAAGCGGCTACGCGGATGGCTGTTGGGTGCGGGTGCCGCAGAGCCGTTGGCTGCCTCGGGCCTAACGAAGAGGACGGTCGACCGCGCCCGAGTGATGGCGACACGCAGAAGCCGGCGCTGTCTCCGAGTGCGCTCGGCGTCCCATTGGGGGTCAAGTAGCCGGCCAGCTCTCATCACCGCGCGATCTGCAGCCCCCGACTTCGACAGTTGGCGGGCACACGATGGCTCGGCAGCCCGGTGACCTGCGAGGACGCGCCTGCGGGTGTGTGCCCGCACGCCGCGGCCGGGGCCGCGACCTGCCCGGATTGCGTCAGGAGCCAGCCCTGCGGGGTTGCCGAGCCATGACGATTCATCCTGATCTGTGACGGTTCGTCATGCTGCCCACGGCAAAGCAATGGCGGCAAACCGGGGGCGCTGCCGTCGCGCGGGCATGCGAGATCAACCCCGTTGCCGCAGGTCAGTCGCACGGCGAAGCCCGTGTGCCCGCCAACTGTCGAAGTCGGGCAGCCGCGCCGAGAGCAATGCCCGATTCTACGTCGACGGGGGCCAGGTCGGGGCAGCCTCAGCCTGTCCCGACCCTCGACCCCTCGAGCGACCGACTCCGGTGATCCAAGCCCTGGTCGCAGGTCGCTCACCAAGATCATCCTGGGGGACTTTTCGGGGACTTTCCGCTCTGTCAGGGGGAGTTTCCGGGGACTTTTTGCCGCGTAACACGGCAAGCCCCCGAAAGATCGGAAAGGGCCTCCGACGCAGGTCAGAGGCCCTTCCGGGGGCAAAGCCCCTGGTACGGCGGATGGAGCCGGCCTGTACGCCGGGAACAGTCTCTTTACGAGCAGCAACCTACGGAAACGTCGTTCCCGGCGGTCCGATCGCCCACGTGATCGCCACACCTTCGGCGACCGCCACTCACTTGGCCTCTTCAGCGTCATCCTCGAACTGCAGCGGGGACCTGGACGTCTGCGGTCTCATCAAAGAGGACGGCTTCGAGCGCCTTCCGGTTTTGCGCTGCAGCGCCAAGGCAGGGTGAGACCCGACTGTTCTGCTCGGACGGAGGCAACCTGCAACTTCTCCAGCGGCTCCTCGGCCGTCGTGAGGGTCTCGTCAGACGGTGGTGGTGCAGACGAATCCGAGGTCGGCCAGGCCCTCGCTCTGGCACAGCCGGTCGGATGCGCCTCCGGCAGCTGTCTGCAAGAGCTGGTAGTCGGCGCCGTGCGCCTTGCCCCAGTGCATCGCCGCGCGCCACAGGAGCCGCCCGAGGCCGAGGCTGCGGTATTCCGGCAGAACACCGAAGTACTGCGGGAGGAGTCGTCGCCTGCCGATGGGGTCGGCCATGGTCTCCATGGGGCCGATTGCGCCTACTACGCGCTCGTCCTGGACAGCGACCAGCACGGGGCCGACGCTGTCGATTCGGGAGTGCAGGAACACGAAGCCCTCGCCGGCCAGCTTCTCGGCGAACTCGGGGAAGGTGGTCCGGATGGCTTCCGGCTGTTGGCCGAGGTCCTCGATCCCGTCGACGGCTGGTGCGGCCTGGTCGAAGGTACGCAGCTGTACGCGGGTAGAGGCGGCCACTGGGTCGGCGGCGTCCTGGAACCACACCACACGGGCTTTAGGCGCGTCGCGCCCGGCGGCGAGCTTGGCGGCCAACTCCTCGGCCTCCTGCCGGTGCTCGCGGGCGCCGTAGAGATGAACGCGCAGAATGCCGCGACCGCTGATGGTGGGGATCAGCGTGCGGGCCTGGTCCTGAACGACGGCATCCACCAGGACATGCTCGTCCTTGTGGTCGGACCACCGCCGGTCCTTGTCGTGTGGCAGGAATTCTCCGGTGCCAGCGACGGCGAACACGTCGGCCAGAAGTTCAGCGGAAACAGCTTCGGGGTGGAGCGGCCCGAGCGTCGGAAAATATGGGACGCACATCACGGGGCGCAGCAAGTCCCAGCGCAGATCCATACCCGCACCCTACTCGCCAGCCCCGCACGGCTCAGGCCCCGACGCGGAGAGCGCCGGGGCCTGAGCGTTACTGATCAGGTGCGATCAGCAGGTGGTTCAGTGGGGGTTGTCGTCGCCCGCGTTGCACGAGCACTTCACGCTGTCCATGACCTCGTCCAGGTCGCCGACGGCGATGATCTCGGTGACGGGCGGGGTCGGGGCCGCGATCGGCCGCGTGAGGTACGGCAGGCGCTGGGCCGGGCCGTCGTCCGGGAACGGACGCCTCGGGGAGAATTCGACAGCTACAGCGGTCATGTCACCCTGCTTTCTTGATCCCGTGCTGGCAGTAACTTGCGAGTGGTGCCTTCGCCTCCTGGTAGTGCTTGGCCAGCGGCCGGCACACGGTGCACGCGCCGGAGAGCTGGCAGCCGGAGCATCCACCGGTGCGAAGCATGAGGCGGTCGGCGATGGCGCCGAGCCGGGCGAGGCCGTTGATCCCCTCGGCGGGGAGGCTGATCTGGTCGTCACGGCCGATCTTGCAGATGGACACCAGCCCGTGTGGGTCGGTGTGGAAGAAGTTGTGTCCGGCGTTGCAGCCGCCGAACGGCTTGCGCATCCGCAGGTGCTCCTTGGACTGCGCGGTCAGCGACTCCGCCCCGCCGTAGATCGTCGGGGTCATGTTGGTGAAGACGTTGCACTCCAGCCCCCAGCCTTCACACAGGTCGATCATCGCCTGTTCCTCGGTGGCGTTGTCCTCGGTGACGATGATGCTCATCCGCAGCGGCAGCTTGGCCCGGCGGCCGGCATTCATGCCCTGGATGAACAGGTCCCAGGCGCCCTGCCGCTGGGTCAGCTCGTCGTAGCTGGCCTTGGTCGCCCCGTACATCGACACCGTGACCCGGTAGGGCGGGCACTCGCGGAACATCTCCAGCAGGTTCTCCCGCCACAGCAACGAGGCATTGGTGGAGACGGTGATCATCATGCCCAGCTCGAACGCGCGGCGATACGAGGGCATGAAGTCCCGGTCCACGGTGGGCTCGCCCGCGGTGATCTGGAGCCAGAGGACACCGGCCTCGGCCATGATGCCCAGGCAGGTGAGCTTGTCCGCGAGCGGCATGCCCGAGTTGACCTTGAGCCCGAGATAGCAGTGCTTGCACTTGTAGTTGCAGCCGAGGTTGATCTCCCAACTGGCCCGCGAATAGCCCCAGGCGGAGGGCTCGCGGACCAGCAGGACGTCACCCGCAGGACGACCGGTCAGGTCCAGGTCGGCCCACTGGGCGCGCACCGCGTCCGCGAGCCACGAGGGAGCGGCCTGAGCGGGGTTGTGGGCGCGCAGATCCTCGTAGCTGGCCTGCGGGAGCCGGAGACCACCCCGGCCACCGGGGCGCACCAACAGGTATTCGTCCAGGAACGGACTGGCGATCAGGTCATGCACGTGTTCCCTCCTTCGCTGAGCGGTATTCGGTAGCTGTGATGCCGTGCTGGCCCACCTGCCGCAGTGCGTTTGGTGGGGTCAACCGATCTCGGCCCAAACCCATTTGCCGAATGGGGCTTCGTCGACGCCCCAGCGGTTGGCGGTGCTGTCGACGAGGCCCATGCCGCGCCCGGACGTCTCGGTGACCCCGGTCTTGATGACCACGGGCAGGGTGCGTGACGAATCGCGGACCGCCAGTCGAAGCCGGTCACCGTCCAGGCCGAGTGCGACACACAGCCGGGTGCAACCGGTATGCCGGGCTGCGTTGCCGACCAGTTCCGAGACGATCAGCCGAGCATCTTCCAGCAGATCGAGACGGCCCCAATCGGTCAGCTTCTCCTGGACCAGGCGCCGGGCACTCCTCGCCGACTCGGGGGCGCAGGGCATGTGCCGCATGCAGCGGCGGCGCTGCATGGCGGGCGCGTCAAGTGCGGTGGCCACCAAGGCGGTGTCGGCCTGGGTCGGGCCGTGCTTTGTGCGCAGCAGCGTCATCCTCGTCGTCACGGCGGCCTCCGGTAGTCAGGGGCCGCCCGGCGCTCTTCCATGGAGCCGAGGGGGATCGGTGATTCCTCGCGCCGGGCGGCTGTTAGTTATTGAACGGCGCGGGCATGCCGTAGGAGAGGGGCCACGAAGGGGTGCATTTTCCAGCAGGGGGCCGCCAGCGGGGCCAGAATTGATGCCCTGTCAGCTTCGATCGAGAGGCCACTTGTGAGCAGTGTCAGCCCGGACGGGATCGGCCGACTGCTGCGGGAGATCCGCGAGGCGTATCCGAAGAAGACACGCGCCGAGCAGGCAGAGTTAGTCGCCGCCGCAAGTGGCGAGTGGTGCGATTGGGAGACCATCAAGCGGTGGGAAACCGAGAAGCGAATTCCGCAGAAACCCTCGTACCAGGGGATCGCCGACGCCTACGGTCTGACCGTGGGCCAGGTGGCCGAGGCCGCCGCCGCCTCCCGGCGGTACCGGAGTGAGCGCAGCACGAAGGGCAACAGCGTGGACAGGCGGAAGTTCATTGGAGCAGGGATAGGAGCAGCCACCGGCCTCGTCGCGCTGCCCGGCATCGCACAGGCCCACGAGGGGATCACCGCAGCGCTCAGGCCATCCGGAGAGGGTGATCTCGCCTACCTGGAGTCGGCGTTCGAGCGGCACCGGGGCGGCTACCGTGGCCGGGCACCGGAGGCGGTGCTGGCCGAGATGATGGGTGATCTCGATCTGCTGGGAGAGGTGCTGAACCGACCTCACCCGGCGCGCACCCGTGCGGACCTCGCCCGGACGGCGGCAGGCATCGCGGGCTTGGTGGCCATCGTCCAGCACGACCGCGGTGACCAGCGCGACGCCTACCGCTGGTTCGGCACCGCCGAGCAGGCCGCGCGGGAGTCCGGTGATCAGCGGATGATCGCGTGGGTGCTGGCCCGGCGCGCCATGGTCCCGCTCAACTACGGCGCTCCTGGGGCGGCCGCTCGGATCGCCGAGCAGGCCCGGCGGGAAGCGGGGAACGGCCCGACGGCGGCCGGAGCGCTCGCTGCGGCCGTCACCGCGAGGGCTCTGGCAGCCTCCGGCGACCTCGAAGGGGCCCGGCGGGCGGTGGACGACACGCGGAATCTGGCGGAGCGCCTGGACGGCGCCGAGGCGGCCGACACCTGGTTCGGCCACCCCGAGCAGAAGCACCACCTGCACCTGTCGCAGGCGTACACACTGCTGGGCGACACGGGCAGCGCTTTCCAGGCACAGGAGGACGCCCTGGCGCTCACGGACTCTCCGTCGGTAATGGCGCGAGCCCTCCTGGCAGTGGACACCGCCGCATGCCTCCGCGTCGACGGCGACCCGACCGGTGCGGCCGAGATGGCGTCCGGGGTGTGGGAGCGGCTGCCGGCCGCCTACCGTGAGGGTCTGATCCGATCCCGCACCGAGACGCTGCATCGCCAGCTCACCGGTCGGCCGTACGCGCTGCTCGGGGAGGCGCTGGCCAGCTAGCTACAACGAGGTCACCGGGGGCTCTTGGACGGCTGCTTCGACCGTTCCCGCCGCCACGCGATCGCCCACACAGCACCCAGAAACACAGGCCGCAATAGGCACGAAGAGTCAGCAAGCGGCTACAGCTCTTCGAGACATGAAAAGGCCCCCTGACCTGTGAAGTTGCAGATCAGGGGGCCTTCTCAAACCGGCGACGGAAGAGTCGGCCTGTACGCCGGGTTCTGTCTCCCGGGTTGCTTGCGCGGCCCGGGGAGGCGGCCATCCATCTAGGGCTGCCGTTGCCGACAGCCTCGTGCGGTCTACCCGCGGACTCGGGCGAGCAGCCTTCAATCGTCCGCGCACGGCGCCCGAGGGCGCCGATCCTGACCTTGCTCCAGGTGGGGTTTACCTAGCCGGCCGGGTCACCCCGGTCGCTGGTGGTCTCTTACACCACCGTTTCACCCTTACCCACCACGAAAGCGGTGGGCGGTCTGTTTTCTGTGGCACTGTCCCGCGGGTCACCCCGGGTGGGCGTTACCCACCACCCTGCTCTGTGGAGCCCGGACGTTCCTCGGCGGGTCTGGTGACCCGTCGCGACCGCCCGGCCGACTCTTCCGCCGTAGTGGTCATCGTAGCCGCTCGGGCGGCGCCTCCCGTACATCGGACCGGACGGCCGGGGGCTCGCCGCCGAGGCGGGCGGCCACCCGGGCGGCCGTCGCGCTCGCCCAGGCGGTGGTGGTGGCCAGGCCGAGGAGGAGGATCGCGCCGCCGAGGCCGACCAGGATCCACCAGCCGGCGTGGCTGGCCGCGGCGAAGCCGGTCGCGACCGGGCCGACCACGGCCGAGGTGACGACCGTGCCGATCACCGCGACGCCCAGGGACTGGCCGATCTGACGGCTGGTCGAGGCGACCGCGGCCGCCACGCCCGCCTGGGCGCGCGGCATGCCGGAGACGGCGGCGTTGGTGATCGGCGCGTTGACCATGCCGAAGCCGAAGCCGAACAGCGCGTAGGCGACCAGCAGCAGCGCCGCCGGGGAGTCGGCGGAGAGCCGGGTGAGCAGCACCCCGCTCGCGGCGAGGCCGAGCCCGGCCGCGACCAGCGGCAGCCGCGGGCCCCGGCTGCCGACGATCCGTCCGGACAGCGGCGCGCAGACCAGCATCAGCCCGGCCATCGGCAGCGTCCACAGGCCGGCCTCGACCGGGCCGTAGTGCCGGACGTTCTGCAGGTAGAGGGTGTTGAGGAAGAGGAAGCCGCCGAGGGCGGCGAAGGCGCAGACCGCGGTGACGGTCGCCCCGGCGAACGGAGCGCTGGCGAAGAACCGCGGGTCCACCAGCGGCTCGGCCACCCGCCGCTCCCACAGCGGGAAGGCGACCAGCGCGGCCACGGCGGCCGCGGCGAGCGCGAGGATCAGCGGGGAGGTCCAGCCGTTGCCCGGGCCCTCGATGATCGCGGCGGTGCCGCAGCCGAGCAGCACGACCATCAGCAACTGCCCCACCGGGTCGAGTCGGCGCGGCCGGGGCGAGCGGGACTCCGGGACGTAGCGGGCCGTCAGCACGATGGCGGCCAGCGCGACCGGGACGTTGATCAGGAAGATCGACGGCCAGCCCGCGCCGTCCACCAGGAAGCCGCCGAGCAGCGGGCCGAGCGCCATCGAGATCCCGACCACGCCGCCCCAGACGCCGATCGCCTGGGCCCGCTCCTTCGGATCGGTGAAGGTGTTGGTGATGATCGACATCGCCACCGGGTTGAGCATCGAGCCGCCCACCGCCTGCAGCGCCCGGAACGCCACCAGCCACTCCAGGCTCGGCGCCAGGCTGCACAGCAGCGAGCCGAGCGCGAAGCACACCAGCCCGGTCTGGAACACCCGGCGGCGGCCGAACCGGTCGGCCACCGAGCCGAACAGCATCAGCAGCGAGGCCAGCACCAGGGTGTAGGCGTCGATGATCCACTGCAGCCCGGACGCCGGGGCGTTCAGGTCCCGCTGGATCGCGGGCAGGGCGATGTTCACCACCGTGTTGTCCAGGCCCACGATGAACAGGCTCAGACAGCAGATCGCCAGGACGAGCAGACGGCGGCGGCGCCCGGACGCGGGCGCGGGCGCGAGGGTGGAGGACTGGGGGGCATCAAGCACGCACCGATCCTCCCACCCCGACCCGGGGGCGGGGTGGCGGGACGGACCGTACGGGTGGCGGACAACAACCCGGTCATACCGCTGCGAAGCGGACGGTCCGGGTGGTCGGGTCGGCCTTCGTCAGCCGGACGTCGATCACCCGGCCGAGCGGCAGCCGGCCGACGGCGCCGTGCGGGCCCTCGGCTGTGCCCGGGCCCGCCTCCGCGCCCGGGGCGTCGCAGCGGGCCCGGACGGCGGGGTCACGCAGCTGCACGGTGCCGACGGCGGGCCGCTTCTCGTCCACGTCGATGACCACCGCGGAGAAGTCCTCGCCCTCCCGGCCCGCCAGCAGCTCCGCCTCCACCAGGTCCACGCAGGCGCGTTCGACCTCGCCCGCGCGGCGGTCCCCGCTCGCCATCAGCGCCGGCACGGACGGCAGCGCCTCTCGCGTCCACTCCGGCACGTCCTCCCCCGCTGCCACCGCCGCGCACACCTCCTGCGCGAAGCGGTCGCCGAGCCGGCGCAGCGGCGCGGTGCAGTGCGCGTACGGGGCGGCGAGCGCGGCGTGGCCCGGCTCGGCGGGCGCGGGCAGGCCGCGGGACTCGTCGAAGGCGTGGTAGCCGGCGCCGCGCAGCAGGCTCGTACAGGCGTTCAGGAAGGCGGCGTTCAGCGGCACGTCCGGGTCCAGGGAGCGGATCAGCTCCGGGTACGGGAGCGCCTGCGGCCAGTCCACGTCCAGCGCGGCGGCGATCCGGCGCAGCCGCTCGTACCCGGCGGCGGGCGCGGCGGGCAGAGTGCGCAGCAGGCCGACGCCCGCGTCCAGCATCAGCTCGGCCGCAGCCATGCCGGTGAGCAGCGAGATCTGGGCGTTCCAGCCGTCGGCGGGGCCGGGCGCGCGGTAGCCGAGGACGTAGCCGTGCAGGGTCTCCTCGACCTCCTGTTCGGGCACCGGCAGGCTGATCCCGCCCCGGGTTCGTTCCTGTTCCTCGCGCAGCCGGCCGACGGTGGCGAGCAGGGCGAGCTGCTCGTCGGCTCCGCCGAGGTCCACCGCGCGCTCGACGGCGGCGTAGTCCAGGCGGCGGTGTGAGCGGACCAGGGCGCGGCGCAGGTCGGCGAGGACGACGGCGCCGTCGGCGTCCAGGTCCAGCTGCCAGAGCAGGGCCGGCCGGGGCTCGCCGGGCAGCAGGCTGGCGGCGTCCTCGGAGATCCGGGTGGGGTGCAGGGGGATCCGGTGGTCGGGGAAGTAGAGCGTCTCGACCCGGCGACGGGCCTCGGCGTCGATCGCGCCGCCGGGGCGCACGAAGGCGGCGACGTCGGCGATCGCGTAGTACACCCGGTAGCCGCCGCCGGCGCGGTGGGTGAGGTGCATGGCCTGGTCGAGGTCGCGGGAGCCGGGCGGGTCGACGGTGAACAGCGGCAGGTCGGTGGCGTCGTACTCGGGCAGCCGGGGGCGCTCGGCCGCCTCCTCCGCCTCGGCCAGCACCGCCTCCGGCCACTCGGTGTGGATCTCCAGGCGGGTGCGGAGTTCGGTCAGCTCGGTGTTGATCCGGGCGGAGTCGGCGGCCTTGACGCGCAGTTTTCGGCGAGGCATGGAGGCAGCGTAGGGCGAATCGGGTGATTCCGGACGGAGGCTCAGCGTCCCAGCAGGGACTTCAGGTCCTTCGCCGCGAGCGCGACCGCGTCGTCGTACCCGCCGGTGGCCAGCCGCAGCATGAACGCCACGGCGTCGTCCGGGTGCGGGTCCGTGTACGGCTCGCCGTTGTAGTCCAGGAACAGCAGCATCGCCTCGAAGGCGGTGCGCTTGTTGCGGTCGATCAGGGGGTGGTTGCGGGCCAGGCTCTGCCCGAGGGCGGCCGCCTTGGACCACAGGTCCGGGTAGTCGTCGCCGCCGAACAGGCTCGCCTGGGGACGGGCGATCGCCGAGAGCAGGCCGCCGAGGTCGCGAATGTTCTCCGGACCGCCGGCGAGGTAGGTGACGTCCTCCGGGTCCAGGTACTCGGTGTGCGTCGTCACAGGTCCCTGAGCCTCTCCAGCGTCTCCGCGTTGGCGGCGCGGATCCGGGCCACCATGGCCGCCCGGCGCTCGTCCTTGCTCGGCCGGGCCTGCTCGGTGAGCGCCTCCGGCACCTCGGACTGGCGGACCTCGAAGGCCAGCTCGGCGGTGTCCGACCCGCCCGGCGCCTCCGTCACCCGCACCCGCCCGGCCATCACCGCCTGCGCCGTCGCCCGCAGCGCGAACTCCAGCGCCCGCCGCGTCTCCTCCGGCAGGCCCGCGGGCAGCCGCACGGACAGGGACTCCTCCACGGCATCGCCGTCGTCGGGTACCAGGTCCAGGGGTCGCAGGGTCATCTCGATCACTCTCCTCGCTGCTCACGGTAGTGGCGGGCGCGGGATGTTCCCACCGGTTTGCCCCGCCGCCACCGTCTCCTTCAGGGGTGGCGGCCCGGCGGGGCGGGTGGGGCCCGGTGTAAAGGCTCGTACGGTGGGCGCACAGGGAATTGCGCGAAGGGGGTTCGGGCGATGAGCGGTGTGGTGAGAGCGACCGGGGTCGCGGTGTCGGGGGCGTTGGCGGTGACGGGGGCGTTGCACGCGGTGTGGGCGGTCACGCCGTGGCCGTTGCGGACGCCGGAGGAGTTCGCGGACACCGTGGTGGGCGCGGGTGAGGGGGTGCCGCCGGCGGCGGCTTGTGTCGCGGTGGCGGGGCTGCTGGGGGCGGCCGCGTACCTGGTGGGGGCGGAGGCCGGGGTGCTGCCGGAGGCGGGGTCGCGGCGGTTGCGGCGGGCCGGGGTGCGGACGGTGGCCGGGGTGATGCTGGCGCGCGGGATCGGCGGGGTGGCGCTGTTCGGCACCGTGATCGAGCGCTCGGAGCGGTTCACGCGGCTGAACCGCCGGTACTACTCGCCCCTGTGCGTGGCCTTGGGAGCCGGAGCGGCCGCAGTAGGGTGGCGGGGTTCGTCCGCCACAAACTGTTGAGGAGTCCGCTGTGCTGGTGCTGTTGCCGCCCTCGGAGGGCAAGGCCGGGTCCGGGGACGGCGGGCCGGTGGCGCTGGACCGGCTGTCGCTGCCCGGGCTGACGGCGGCGCGCGGGGCCGTGCTGGACGCGCTGGTGGAGCTCTGCCGGGGTGACGAGTCCACCGCCGCCGAGGTGCTGGGCCTCTCCCCCGGCCTGCGCGGCGAGATCGCCAAGAACGCCGGCCTGCCGACGGCGGGGGCCCGCCCGGCGGGCGAGGTGTACACCGGGGTCCTGTTCGACAACCTCGGCCTGGCCACCCTGGACTCCGCCGCGTACGACCGGGCCGAGCGCTCGCTGCTGGTCTTCTCCGGCCTCTGGGGCGCGGTGCGGATCTCCGACCGGATCCCGTCCTACCGCTGCTCGATGGGCGTGAAACTCCCCGGGCCGGGGGCGCTCGGGGCGCACTGGCGGGGCCCGATGGCCGCCGCGCTCCCGGAGGTGGCGGACGGGCTGGTGCTGGACCTGCGCAGCTCCGCGTACGCGGCGGCCTGGAAGCCGGCCGGCGAGGTGGCCGCCCGGACCGCGACCGTCCGGGTGCTGCAGGAGCGGGGCGGCAAGCGCACCGTGGTCAGCCACTTCAACAAGGCGACCAAGGGCCGACTCGTCCGGGACCTGCTGGTCGCCGGGGCCGAGCCGAAGACGCCCGGCGAGCTGATGGACGCGCTGCAGGAGCTGGGCCACCGGGTGGAGCTCGCGGCGGAGGGCACGGCCCGCAAGCCGTGGCAGCTGGACGTGGTGGTCACCGAGGTGCACTGAGCGGCGCCGACCCGGTGCACCCCGGGCCGACGCGGGTGCGCGGCCAGCCGGGGCAGGAGCGCGGCGGTCAGCGCAGGTGCGCGGTGATCAGCGCAGGTGCGAGGTGTCGTTGAGCAGCCGCAGCGAGGCGTTGCCGTCCGCGTAGTACTGGACGGCGCAGAGCGAGGCGGCACTCAGCTCCATCCGGTACATCGAGTCCGGCGGTGCGCCGAGCGCCAGCCGGACCAGCGTCTTGATCGGGCTGACGTGCGAGACCACCAGCACGGTCTTCCCCGCGTACCGGGCGATGATCTTGTCCCGGGCGACGCCGGCCCGG
The DNA here is from genome assembly GCF_055575755.1 of Kitasatospora sp. NPDC034035. NCBI lineage: Bacteria > Bacillati > Actinomycetota > Actinomycetes > Kitasatosporales > Streptomycetaceae > Kitasatospora > Kitasatospora sp. NPDC034035. The sequence continues at coordinate 43,960 of NZ_JBVISA010000028.1, forward strand.
TGGGTGAGGGTGGTGAAGCTCTCGGTGCTGCCGGTCGGCTTGGCCTTGGCGGAGCCGAGCCAGGCCGCCAGGTCCTCCGGGTGGCGCTCCTGCACCTCGGCGAAGGTCAGGCCCTCCCAGTCGCCGAAGTCGACCTCGCGCAGCCCGTCCTCGTACCGGACCTCCAGGCCGAGCCGGGCGGCGACGGTCTCGGCGGTCTGCCGGGTGCGGCGCATCGGGGAGGCGACGACGGCCTGGATGCTGCCGCGCGCGGCGAGCGCCTCGGCGGCCCGCTCGGCCTGCCAGCGGCCCTTGTCGGAGAGCTCCGGGTCGCTGCCGCCGCTGCCGGAGAAGCGCTTCTCCGGGGTGAGCGGGGTCTCGCCGTGGCGCAGCAGGACGAAGGTGGTCGGGGTGCCGAGGTCGGCGGGGGCGGCCCAGCCAGCCTTGGGGGCGGCGGTCTCCAGGGGCGGCTCGTCGGCGACGGCCGGGGCCTTCGGCCTGGGCTCCCACTGGCGCCCGGCCTTGCCCGCGTCCATCGCCTCGTTGGCCAGCCGGTCGGCGTCCTTGTTCCGCTCGCGGGGGATCCAGGTGTACGTGACCCGGCCGCGCGGGAGGACGGTCCGGGCCTCGGCGGCCAGCGGCTGCATGTCGGGGTGCTTGATCTTCCAGCGCCCGGACATCTGCTCGACGACGAGCTTGGAGTCCATCCGGACGTCCACCGAGGCGTCCGGGTCGAGCTCGCGGGCCGTCTTGAGCCCGGCGATCAGGCCCTTGTACTCGGCCACGTTGTTGGTGGCGTGGCCGATGAACTCGGCGGCCTCCGCGACGATCTGCCCGGTGTCCCCGTCACGGACCACCGCGCCGTAGCCGGCCGGCCCCGGGTTGCCCCGGGACCCGCCGTCCGCCTCGACGATGAAGCGCGCCGCCACCGAATCAGACGCCCGAGTCGGCGGTGCGGACCAGGATCCGCGAGCAGTTCTCGCAGCGGACGACCTTGTCGGCCGGCTCGGCCTTGATGGCGTTCAGCTCGGTGATCGAGAACTCGGTGCGGCAGCCCTCGCAACGGCGCTGGTAGAGGCGGGCCGCGCCGACGCCGCCCTGCGTCTCGCGCAGCTTGGTGTACAGCTTGAGCAGGTCGGCCGGGATGACGGCGGCGATGGTCTCGCGGTCGCGCTTGACCTTGTCGGCCTCGGCGTCGATCTCGGCGAAGGAGGCGTCGCGGCGGCCCTCGGCCTCGGTGAGGACGACGGTGGAGTGCTCCAGGCGGGCGGACAGCTCCTCGACCCGGGTCTGGGCACTCTCCTGGCGCTCCATGATCTCCAGCACGACCTCCTCGAGGTCGCCCTGGCGCTTGGCGAGCGAGCCGATCTCGTGCTGGAGGTTCTCCAGGTCCCTCGGCGAGGTGATCGCGCCGGAGTCCAGGCGCTGCTGGTTGCGGGCGGCGCGGGTGCGGACCTGCTCGACGTCCTGCTCGGCCTTGGTCAGCTCGCGGGCGGTGTCGCCCTTCTGGGCCTCGGCGGCGACGACGAGGTCCTTGAGCGCGGTGTGGTCGGCGGAGGCCTTGTCGATCTCAGCGTGCTCGGGCAGCGTCCGGCGCCGGTGGGCCAGCTGGTCGAGCTTCGAGTCGAAGGCCTGGAGGTCGAGCAGGCGGGTCTGGTCGGCGGGCGCGGCGTTCAAGCGGAGAGCTCCTGTGAATCGGGTCAGGCGGTGAAGGACATGGGGGCGTGCGCGGTCCACGGGTCGGTGACCCGGTGGGAGACCTTGGTCTCCACGGCCCAGCCGCCCTTGTCGGCGGCGGACTGCAGGGCGCGCTCGGCCAGGCCGAGCCAGGGCCACTCGGTGGCCCAGTGGGCGGCGTCGACCAGCGCGACGGGCGCCGCCTCGGCGGCCTCGGAGGCCGGGTGGTGGCGCAGGTCGGCGGTCACGTAGGCGTCGACACCGGCCGCCCGTACGTCGGCGAAGAGGCTGTCGCCCGAGCCGCCGCACACCGCGACCCGGCTGACCAGCCGGTTCGGGTCGCCCGCGACGCGGACGCCGGCGGCGGTGGCGGGCAGGCCCTTGGCGACCTGCGCGGCGAACGCGGACAGGGGCAGCGGGGGCTCCAGCAGGCCGATCCGGCCGGTGCCGCGACGGCCCAGCGGGTCGGTCGGGTCCGGCACCAGCGGGCCGGTCACCCGCAGGCCCACCGCCTCGGCGAGCGCGTCCGAGACGCCCGGGTCGGCGTGGTCGGCGTTGGTGTGGGCGACGTGCAGGGCGATGCCGTTGGTGATCAGCGTGTGCACCACCCGGCCCTTGAAGGTGGTGGCGGCGACGCTGGTGGTGCCGCGCAGGTAGAGGGGGTGGTGGGTGACCACCAGGTCGGCGCCCCACTCCACGGCCTCGTCGACGACCGCCTGGACGGGGTCGACGGCGAACAGGACGCGGTTGACCTCGGCCTGAGGGTCTCCGCAGACCAGGCCGACGGCGTCCCAGGACTCCGCCCACTGCGGCGGGTAGACCTCTTCGAGCGCGGTGATGACGTCGGACAGTTTCGGCACCTGTCGAGACTACCGTGCGCGCGGGGGCGGTCGGGCCTCGGCCGTTCGCCGCACCGGTCGGCGCGCCCCGTCGCGGCTGTTCGGACGGGGGTGCCGCCGGCGTACGGATGCGCGTCAACCTGCGGCGGAGGCGCGCGTGCCGCCCCGCGCGGGCCGTGCGCGCCGGTGCGCCCGGCGCCCACTGCTCACATCGGGGCTCTCGTACGAATTCGAAACCGCCTTTGGACCACCCTTACGAGTGAAGTGACCGGCTCGGCGTTGAACCGCCGGTTTTCTCGAAACTAACTTCAGTCCTGCGAACGGGAGTTGCCCCAGTCGCCCCGGCTGACGGGCGGGGCGGGCACCCCGTCGGCGCGGGCCTGGGCCCCGCCGATCAAGAGGCGCGGCCTCATCGCCCCCGGAGGGGCGGCAACAGACGAAGGGATGTGGTGGCGAATGAGCGCGGGCACATCGCTGCGTGCTGCCGGGGGCCAGGGGTCGGCGGGGCGCGGACCGGATGCGGCCGGTTCGTGGCCGGAGTCGACGCGGACGGCGCTGGCCGGTGCCGGCGGCCGGGGAGGCGACGGCGGCTGGAACATCACCGTCGGCGGCTTCTGGTGCACGGCCAGGCCGTCCGCGTCCTCACCCCTGCCCGAACAGGGGTGGAAGCTCCATGTGAGCGCGGCGTCGGTGGTGGGCGAGGAGGTGCTCTCGGCGGTCGTCCGGGTGCTCGCCGAGGACCCGTGCAGCTTCAAGTTCGCCGCCGCGCAGGAGCGGCTGAGCCAGCTCAACTCCCGTAACAGCGACCGGGGTTCGGCGGGAAAGTTCATCACCGTCTATCCGGCGGACGACGCGCAGTTCCAACGGCTGGCGGCCGAGCTCGACCGGGCCACCGCCGGGCTGCCGGGGCCGGTGGTGCTCTCCGACCGCCCGTACCGGCCCGGGAGCCGGGTGCACTACCGGTACGGCGCGTTCGCGCTGCCGGCGGAGCTGGGCAACGACGGGGAGTACCGGTCGGTGCTGCGCGGGCCGGGCGGGGAGCGGACCGAGGACGTGCGCGGGGGGTCGTACCGGGCGCCGGGGTGGGCGCGGGATCCGCTGCGCGCCGAGGCCGGTTCGGCCGGGGCTTCGGGTGCGGCTTCGGTTTCGGGCGCGGCTGTGGCTTCGGGCGTGGCTTCGGTTGCGGGTGCGGCTTCGGGCAGGCGGAAGGGCGGCGTGCTGCTGGCCGGGCGGTACGCGGTGACCGCCGCCGTGCGGCACGGTGCCAAGGGCGGGGTGTTCCTCGGCCGAGAGGCGTCGAGCGGCGCCGAGGTCGTGGTGAAGCAGGCCCGGGCGCACATCGAGGTCGACCGCGCGGGCACCGACGCCCGCGACGCGCTGCGCCACGAGGCCGCGCTGCTCGACCGCCTGGACGGGCAGGACCTGGCGCCGCGCGCGGTCGAACTGATCGAGCAGGACGACTCCGTCTTCCTGGTGCAGGAACGAATCGCCGGACAGCCGCTGGGCAGCTGGGTCACCGCCCGGCTGCGACGCGACGGCAGCCCCGACGTCGACTGGGCCGAGGCCGGGCCGGTCGCGCACGCCCTCCTCGACCTCGTCGAGCGGGTGCACGCCCAGGGCCTGGTGCTGCGCGACCTCTCCCCCGGCAACGTCATGGTCCGCCCGGACGGCACGCTGCGGCTGGTCGACCTCGAACTGGCCGCCGAGGTCGGCCGGGCCGCCGGATCGGCCGGCACCCCCGGCTACCGCGCCCCCGAGCACGGGCCCGGCCGGCTCGCCCCCGCCGGCAGCTGCGTCGCCGACCCGGCCGTCGACCTGTACGCCCTCGGCGGGCTGCTCTTCCTCCTGGCCACCGGCCACGACCCGCTCCTGCCGGACGACCTCCCGCAGGCCCGCCCGGTCGCCGAACGCCTCGGCCGCTGGCTCGCCCTCGCGGCGCGGACGGGAACGACCGCGCGCCGCCTGGCTCCGGCGATCCTCGGGCTGCGGGCCGAGGAACCGGAGCAGCGGTGGAGTGTCGCGCGGGTGCGGGAGTCGCTGCGCGAGGACGCGGGCCCGGGGGGCCGCGCCGCGCGACCCGCCGCCGTCACACCGCTGTGGCACGCCTCCACCCGGCACGCGTCCGCCCGGCAGGGCGCCGCTCGGGCCGCCGCCGCTCCCGGGGCCACCGCTGACGACGCCCCGCCGCCCGACCGCCTCCTGCTCGACCGCCTCCTGCACGACGGCCTGCGGCACCTCGCCGCCACCGCCACGCCGGAGCGGCGGGACCGGCTGTGGCCCGTGGTGCCCGCCGGTGAACGCACCGATCCGTGCAATGTGCAGCACGGCGCCGCCGGGGTGCTGGCCGTGCTGGCGCGGGCGGTCGCCGCCGAAGCGCTGCCGGGCGCGGTACGGGCGGAAGCGGCGCGGACGGCCCGGACCGCCGTGAGCTGGATCGAGCGGCGCATCGCGGCCGAGCCGGTGGTACTGCCAGGGCTGCACTTCGGGCGGTCGGGGACGGCCTGGGCGCTGCTGGACGCCGCCCGCGTGCTGGGCGACACCGCGCTGGCCGACCGCGCCGCCGGGCTCGTTCGCCGGATCGCCGTCGAGTGGCCCAACCCCGATGTCTGTCACGGCGCTGCCGGCGCCGGATTCACCCAACTACGGTTCGCCGCAGAAGACTTCGATACTCCGGACTTCCTCGACCGGGCTGCTCGCGGCGCCCGCGCCCTGCTCGCCGCCGCCCGCCGCGAGCCGTACGGGACGGTCTGGCCGGTGCCGAGGGACTTCGACTCGGCGCTCGCCGGGATCACCCATCTCGGCTTCGCCCACGGCGTGGCCGGCGTGGGCGCCTTCCTCCTGGCCGCCGCCGAGGCGACCGGCGACCAGGCCCTGCTCACCGGTGCCGCCGAGGCCGGGCGGACGCTCGCCGCGACCGTACGGTGGAGCGATCGGCAGAACGGCGAGCAGCAGAACAGCGAGCGGGGCACCGCGCAGGTCGACGGGCAGGGGACCGCCTGGTGGCCGCAGAGCGCGGCCGATCCGGAGCACATCCGGCTCGCGCACTGGTGCAGCGGCTCCTCCGGCGCGGGCAGCTTCCTGCTGCGGCTCTGGCGCGCCACCGGCGACGCCGAAGCGCTCGGCCTGGCCCGCGCCGCCGGCCGTGCCGTGCTGGCCGCCCGCTGGCACAGCGGGGTGAGCGCCTGCCACGGGCTGGCCGGTGACGGCGAGTTCCTGCTGGACCTCGCCGAGGCCACCGGCGAGCCCGGATTCCGTACCGGCGCCGAGCAGTTGGCCACCCTTGTCGCCGCCAGGGCGGCCCTGCGCGACGGTCTGCTGGTCCTCCCGGACGAGACCGGCACCGGCTGCGCCACCGCCTACGGGACCGGCACGGCAGGCCCGTTGGCCTTCCTGCTGCGACTGCGCCACGGCGGCCCCCGGCTCTGGCTGGACCCGGTGCCGCCCGCCATACACCAACTCCCGTCCGCTGGAGGCGAGGTGAGTGGAGCATGAACGTGGCCATCCGGACCATGACACAGGCCCTGCGCCGGCTGAGCTTCACCTTCGCCGCCGACGGCAGTCACGCCGCCTGCCTGGCCGCTTCCGCCGACAGCGGCTGGTACGTGGAGAGTTGGCGACTGCCACAGGACGGCACGCCGGCCGCGCCGCTCGCGCTGCCGCTGTCCGGCAACCGCTCGGAGAGCCTGCGCTCGCAGCTGGTCGCGCTGCCGGACGGCTCGGTGCTGGTCTGCCGGCACGACGGCGAGCGGCACGACCTGGTCCGCCTTCACTACGGCGAAACCGCCACCGTGGAGCAGCCGTTGGCCTCCCTCCGGATGGCCGGGCTGCGTCTGCTGCCGCTCCCCGTGACGGCCGGCGCCGACCCCCGGACGCCGGTGGCGGTCGCCCTCGGCACCGACACCCGACCGGCGACCACCGCCTGGCTGGTCCGGACGGACGGCAGCGAGCCCGAACGGGTCGCCGAGATCCCGGGATTGCACGGCGGCGGCGCCTGGCTGGACCACACCGGCGCGATGCTCGCGCTGGACCGGGTGAACGGCGGCCTGGTCCGCAGCGTGGTGCTCGACCTGCGCAGCGGCACCACCACCCCGCTGCTGGAGATCGGCGAGCGCAGCAACGACCGCCTGGTGCTGTTCGACCCGGACAGCCGGTTCGCGATCGTGCGCAGCGACGCCCCCGGCACCGACCGGCTCGGCTGGGGCGTCCTCGGCGGCGGCGCGCCGCTGCGGTTCCCGGAGTGCCTGCACGTCGCGGGCATGTTCCTGCGGCCGGTGGCACTGCGGCGGGGGGCGGACGGCCCCCGGGTCGCGGTGCAGATCGACCACGGTGCCGGGTCGGCGCTCGCCCTGTGGCGGCCGTCCGCCGGGCGGCTGGACCCGTTGCCGGTGCCGCCCGGGCGGCTCGGCGCGGTCGGGCACTGGGACGCGGCGGGGCTGCGGCTGCCGTACTCCTCCCCCGACCACCCGGCGGCGCTGGCCACCCTGGACGTGGACGCGCTGCTGGCGCACGGCCCGGCGCCGACCAGTGGCCCGATGCCGCTGCCCCTGCAACTCGCGCCGCTGACCTCGGGATTGCCGGGCCCGTGGCGGGGCACCGTTCTGCCCTGGCAGCCCGGCGTGGCGCCCGGCGTCCGGACCCCACCGCCCGGCTGGCGGCTGGACGGCAGCACCCCGCCCGGCGAGGGCGGCCGCTGGCATCCCGCGCAGAGCCTCGAACTGGCGGGCCCGGCCGGTCCGTTGGAGGCCGTGGTGTACGGCGGCGACACCTGGCTGAGCAGCCCGCACCTGGTGCTGGCGCTGCACGGCGGCCCGGCCGACGCCTGGCGGCTGGAGTTCGACCCGGCACTGCAGCGGATGGCCGCCGAGGGCCTGGCGGTGGTCGCACCCAACCAGCGCGGTTCCACGGGCTACGGCGTCGCGCACGCGCTGGCCATCCGGGGCGCCTGGGGCGGGTCCGACCTGGACGACGTGCTGTACCTGCTGGACGGCATCGCCGGGCAGCGCGCGGCACTCGGCCTGGAGCCGCCCGCGCTGTTCGGGGTCAGCTACGGCGCGTTCCTGGCGCTGCTGGCGGCCGCGCACGCCCCGGCCGGGCAGGTCTCCCGCTGCGCGGTGGTCGCCCCGTTCCTGTCCGGCGCCCGACTGCTGGCCGAAGCGGCGCCCCCCGTACGGGCGTTGACCACTCGACTGGGCGGCGGCGAGCCGATCGCCGACGCCCGCGGCCCGCGCGACGTGCTGCAGCTCGCGCACCGGCTGAGCGCACCGCTGCTGGTGGTGCACGGCAGCCGGGACGAGGTGGTACCGGTCAGCCAATCGCGGTCACTGCGGCACGAGTTGCTGCGGATCGGCCGGGTCGAGGGCGAGGACTTCCGGTACGTCGAGGCGGCCGGGTCCGGGCACGAGGTGCTCGCCGAGGAGGGCGCCGCCGTCCTGCACGAGCTGCTGGCCGCGTTCCTGCGGACCGGCAGACCGGGCTGAGCCGCCCGCATCCCACAGACTCCCGGGCCCGCCGAGGCCCGGGCACACCCCGACGCGGTGGATGGAGACCGCCCGGGGTGCGACACCCGACGCCCGCACGCAGAGCGCGGCGGGCGTGACCTCAAGGGGAGGAACCGATCATGGAGAACATGGTGGACTTCGAGACCGACCTCGCGGCGCTGCAGGATCTGCCGGAGACCGAGTCCGTCGAGCTGACCGGCCACGGCAACGGCTGCCAGTACACCTGCCTCGTCCTGACCTGTCTGCTCTTCACCGTCAGCTGAGCCACCGGCTCGGCCGACCGCTGATCGGGCGGTAGTCACCGGGTGCCGGCCCCGGCGGTGCGGAAAGGGAAGGGGAGAAAAAGTACTTTCCCTCACCCCTCGGTTCTCGCCTAATCCATCCATCTCTGATC
>NZ_JBVISA010000028.1:52356-120716 GCF_055575755.1 Kitasatospora sp. NPDC034035
GCCTCGCCTTGACCTGTCTGCCCTTCCTCCTCACCTAAACCCCCGCCTTGCCCGACCGCTAATCGGGCGTTAGTCACCGGGCCCTGCCCTTGCCTGTCCGGACAGGCAGGGACGGCACCCGTCTTCTCCTTCCCTCTGCGTTCCGACACGTCCCCGTACGTTCCGACTCTCCGACGGGAGCTCCCGGTTGCCCCGCCGCCCCACCGGGCTGCGCAGCATCCACGCGGCGGGCGCCCAACCGCGCGAGGCGGCACGGGTGTTGGCACCACTGCCGGAGCTTTCGATGGCCGGACACGCACTCTGGGCGGCGCAGCGGCGCACCGCCTGGCAGGCGACCCTGCTGATCGCCCTGGTCGAGGTCGCGGTGCTCACCACCGCCGGCGCCCTGCTCGCCGACGGCGCCCTCGCCCCCGGCGCGCTCGCCGCGGCGGCCGGCTGGGCGACACTGGGCGCGGGACTGTTCGAGCAGGTCGAGGCGCTGGTCGGGGTCGCGCACGCGGGCGCCGGACGGGCCCGGGTGGACGAGGTGCTGGCGTTCACGCCCGCCTCCTCCGGTACGGCCGCACTCCCGGCGGGCGGCCCCGGGCAGGTCGAACTGCGGGGCGTGGTGGTGCGCGACGGCGACCGGGTGCTGCTCGGCCCACTCGACCTCACCATCCCCGGCGGCCGTACGGTCGCCCTGGTCGGACGCTCCGGCTCCGGCAAGTCCCTGCTGGCCGCGCTGCCGGGCCGACTGTGCGACCCCGACGAGGGCACCGTACTGATCGACGGCGTCCCGGTCGGCGCGCTCGCGCCGAGCGAACTGCGGCACGCGGTCGGCTACGCCTTCGCCCGGCCCGCGCTGGTCGGCCGTACCGTCCGTGACGCGCTGGCCGGCGCGGGCCCGGCCGAGGCGGCGGCCGCCCGCGCGGACGGCTTCCTGCGGCGACTGCCGCACGGCTGGGACACCCCGCTCGACGAACTCCACCTCTCCGGCGGGGAGTTGCAGCTCCTCGACCTCGCCCGGCTGCTGGCCCGGCCGGCCCGGATCGTGATCCTGGACGACGCCACCTCGGGCCTGGACCTCGCCACCGAGTACCTGGCCACCGAAGCCCTCGACCGTGCCACCCACGGCCGCACCCGCCTGGTCGTCGCCCACCGAGCCGCCGTCGCCGCCCGCGCCGACCTCGTCGCCTGGCTCGACACCGGCCGGCTCCGCGCCCTGGCCCCCCACACCACCCTCCTCGCCCACCCCGACTACCGCGCCACCCTCGCCGACGCCGCCCTCCAGGCCGCTGCCACCGGATGACGGCCCGCGCAGGAAGTCGGCGGGGTCGACTTCCTGCGCAGCAGAGCCCTCCGCCGTCCGATCCCGCCCGCGCCCGAAGGGCGGCCACCCCTCACAGAAAGCCGGCCCAGCCGACCCCTCATGCAGCCCACACCACCGCCGACCGACGGCCCCGCTCCGCCGAACCGCGCAGGAAGTCGGCGGGGCCGACGTTCCGCGTTCGGCGCTGCGCCCGGGTGGGGCTTGCTGTTCCGGCAGTTGGCGGTCACCCGGGGGCCGCTGGTGCGGATGCTCGCGTGGTCCGGGGTGGAGGCGCTGCCGCCGCTGGTGTCCGGGTTGTTCGTCGCGGCCGCCGTCGACCAGGGGCTCCTGGCCGGGCGGCCTGGACGGCGGGCGGGGGTTGTCGGCCCGGCACGGCGATCTTCAGGTGCTGTCCCCGCTCTACCGCGAGCTGGTCGGTCACTGGCTCGGTTCCGGGCCCCGGACCAGGGCGGGTCTCGCGTCGTGATCTCGATAGGATCTCGCCCGTTCCGGCCGTTATGGTGGCCGGGCCGCGATCACCGGCTACGGGCGCGTACCGAGTGCCCGATCGGGGACCCGACCGCGCGCCACCGGCGTCGGCCGGGCGCCGATGACCAGCACCCTCCGCACGGAAGACGATTTCTCATGTCCGACACCCTCACCGACATCACCGGCCACGCGTTCAACGGGACCGACGCCGACGAGAAGACGGCCGGGGACTCCGCGCACGGCCGTCACCGCGGCCGCTCCGCCGCCGACGACAGCTCGGAGTCCGACCCGCACGGCCGCCACCGCGCGGCCGCGGCGCGGGGCTGATCCCACCCGCGTCACGCACCGGGCAGCACGCGACGCGCACCGGGCCCGCCGGGGGAGCAACGCTCCCCGGCGGGCCCTCGTCCGTCGGAGCATCAGTCCGTACGTCAGTCCATGCGTCAGGTCCGTGCGTCAGGTCCGTGCGTCAGTTCCTGCGTCAGTCCATGTGCCAGTCCGCGCGGCGGGCCGTACGTCAGTCCATCGTCACGACGGTCCGCAGCGCCTCGCCGCTGCGCATCTGCGCGATCGCCTCGTTGACGTCCGCCAGGCCGACCCGGTGGGTGATCATGCCGTCGAGGTCGATCCGTCCGGCCCGCCAGAGGTCCACGACCAGCGCGATGGTGCGCCGGACCGTCGCCCCGCCGTAGAGCGAGGGCAGCAGGCGCTTCTCGTTGAAGAACAGCTCGCCCATGGTGAACTGCGCGAGGTCGTCCTGGGCGCCCGCGCCGATGACGACCACCGCGCCGCCGCGCCGGGCCGCGTCGTAGCCGGCCCGGACGGTGGCCGCGCGGCCGACCGCCTCGAAGACGTAGTCGAAGCCGCCGCCCGGCAGCTTCTTGGCCACCGCCTTCAGCTCCTCGGGGGCGATCGCCTCGGTGGCGCCGAAGGAGAGGGCGCGCTCGCGGCGGGAGGCGACCGGGTCGACGACGGTGATCCGGCCGGCGCCGCAGACCCGGGCGCCCTGCACGGTGGCCACGCCGACGCCGCCCGCCCCGATCACCGCGACGGACGCGCCGGGCTCGACCTTGGCGGTGTTCACCGCCGCGCCTATGCCGGTCGTCACCCCGCAGCCGATCAGCGCGGCGACCTCGTACGGGAGGTCGGCGGGCACCTTGATGAGGGCGTCGGCGGAGACCACGACCTCGTCGGCGAAGGCACCGGTGCCGTAGAAGCCGGAGGCGATCAGGCCGCCTTCCTCGATCCGGAAGCCCGGGGCGCCGAGCCGGCGCAGGCTGGTGACGCAGAGGTGGCCGCGATCCTGCGCGCAGTGGTCACAGCGGCCGCAGGGGGCCATCCAGCAGAGCACCACGCGGTCGCCGACGGCGAGGCCGGTCACGCCCTCGCCGACCTCCAGCACGTCTCCGGCGCCCTCGTGTCCGGGGACGAACGGCGCGGGCTGCGGCAGGACGCCGCTCATCGCGGAGAGGTCGGAGTGACACAGGCTGGCGGCACGCATCCGGACCCGGACGCTGCCTTTTCTGAAGCCGACCGCGGTCACGTCCTCGCGGACGTCGAGGGTGTCCTGGCCGGTCTTGTGCAGGACGGCTGCGCGCATGGGGCTGCTCCCTGTGTGCATCGCGTGACGCGGAGTGGATCCTGGGACGGGGCCGATTCTGACATGGCCTCCGCAATATCAGGAGAACAGGTTTCAAAAGGGTGGGCAAAGAGCCGAAAGCCCGGGCCCGCCCGTTTCCGACCCCGCCAAGGCCCGCGTCCAGGCCTGCGCCCAGGCCCGCGTCCGGGCCCACACCCAGGCCCGCGTCCGGGCCCGCCGACACCGCCACCGCTACCGTCCAGTAGGGTCCGACCACGTCCGTCCCCGTCCCGACCCGAGGAGCATCGCATGTCCGACCTGCTGCAGAGCGCCCGCCCGGCGCCCGAGGTGCTGGCGGCGTTCGAGGCGGCCACCGGGTTCATGCCGGTGGACGAGGGGCTCGCGCTGTACGCGGCGGCGGTGGCGGTGGCCCGCGACACCGGCCTGCCCGTGCTGGAGATCGGCACCTACTGCGGCCGCTCGGCGATCCTGCTGGCGGCGGCAGCCCGGGAGGCCGGGACGGTGGCGCTGACCGTGGACCACCACCGCGGCTCGGAGGAGCAGCAGCCCGGCTGGGAGTACCACGACCCGACCCTGGTCGACCCCGAGGTCGGGCTGATGGACACCCTGCCCCGGTTCCGCCGCGCCCTGCACGCCGCCGGGCTGGAGGAGCACGTGGTGGCGCTGGTCGGCCGCTCGCCGCGGATCGCCGCGCTCTGGGGGCGCCCGCTGGGCCTGGTGTTCATCGACGGCGGGCACACCGACGAGCACGCGACCGGTGACTACGAGGGCTGGGTGCCGCATCTGGCGCCGGAGGGCCTGCTGGTGGTGCACGACGTCTTCCCGGACCCGGCGGACGGCGGCCAGGCCCCGTACCGGGTGTACCTGCGGGCGCTCGCCGAGGGCTTCGAGGAGGTCTCGGTGACCGGTTCCCTGCGCGTCCTGCGCCGCTCCGCCCGCTGACCCGGGCCCCTCGACAGCCCGCAGACCCCCGCACACTCCCCTCGGATCCCCCGAGCCGCCCCACGGCCCCGCACCGATGCTCTAACGTCGTGCCGGGGCTGTCCGGCGCGGATTCGAACGGTACGGTGGCCGCGCAGCACCAGGCAGAGCATCGGCGGACGGTGGGGGCCAGCAGCGACATGACGGACCAGCAGAACACCGCTCCGGCGGTCTGGGACCCGACGGCGCGCGGCGGTGCCGGCGGCTGGGTACGCGGCCCGCAGCGCCCTGCCGGCACCGAGCCCGCCCCCGAGGCCCCCGCGCCGGGCACCGCGTACACCGCCGCACCCACCACCCCACACACCACCGCACCCACCGCACCGCAGCCGGCGGCGACGCCGCAGTCCCCCGCCGACCCCCGCCTCGACCGGGCCGACCGGGCCGTCCCGCCGCCCGTGCCCGGCGCCGTCGGCGACCAGGGCCCGCCGCTGGGCGCCCGCCCGTACCTGGCCACCGCGCCCGGCTACGACCCGCCGACCGCCCCGATCCCCCGCGCCGCCGCCGCGCCGCCCCCGGCCGCCCCTCCCGCGGCCTCGCCGTTCCCCTCCCACGCGACCGCGCAGCAGCAGCCCCCGCAGGGCTACGGCTACCCCCAGCCCCCCGCCGCCCCGCCGCAGCCCCCGTACGGCGCCCAGCCCGGCTACCCGGCCCCTCACGAGGCCGACTACCCGACCGCCTACCCGGACGACGACGGGGACCGCCCGGCCAACCGCAAGGCCCCGCTGCTGATCGGCTTCGCCCTGCTCCTGGTGCTGGCCATCGGCGGCGGCCTGCTGTTCGCCGCCCGGGGCAGCGACAAGGACGGCCAGGCCGCACCGGCCCCGACGGCCGCCCCCACGGCCGGCTCCGGCAATCCGCCGCCCGCCTCCGCGCCCACCGGCACGGACGCCGCGCCGAGCGGCGCCGCGAGCACCCCGGCCTCGCCGACCGCCGCGCCGTCCCCGACCGCGACCGGCGCCGGGCCCAACGCCCAGGCCCAGGCGCAGGCGCTGGACGGCCTGCTCAGCGAGGGCGAGAGCGCCAAGGCCCCGATCGGCAGCGCCGTCGCCAAGGTGATCAGCTGCCCGTCGAAGGCCGACATCGAGAGCGCGGCCCAGGTCTTCGACGGCGGCGCCAACCAGCGCACCGCCCTGCTGACCAAGCTCGGCAAGCTGACCCTCACGGACGTGCCGGGCGGCACGGACGCGCTGAACTCGCTGAAGTCCGCCTGGCAGTTGTCCGCCGACATCGACAAGGCGTACGCGACCTGGGCGCGCGCCGTCGCCGCCCAGGGCTGCTCCGGCAGGGCCCCGACCACCCAGGACAAGAAGCACGCGGACGAGCTCAACCCGCAGGCCACCCAGGCGAAGACGGACTTCATGACCAAGTGGAACCCGATCGCGATCAGCTACGGCCTGACCCCGCGAACCCAGGACAGGATCTGACCGACCCGTGACCGGCACCGCCCCCCGACCGCCCCGCCGTTCCACCCTGCTGCGCGTCACCACCGTGGTGGCCGCGGCCGTTCCGCTCTGCACGGCGGGCTGGCTGGGCTGGCAGGCCCTCGACCACTCCGGCCCGGCGGGCGCCACAGCCGCCGCCTCCGCCCCGGCCGACCCGGCCGACCCGCAGGGCACCGGCGCGCCGGCGGGCGCCGCCGACCCCGCCACGGCGCCCCTCACCCCACCCGTGGCGCCGCCGCCGACCTCCGACGCCCCGACCTCCGACGCCCCGGCGGCCGACGCGCCCGCCGCGACGCCGTCGCAGCCGCCGGCCGCCGCGCCGACCGGCACCCCTGCCGAGGCGAACAGCCTCGCCGGTCGCACCGTCCTCCTCGACCCCGGTCACAACCCCGGCAACGTCGCGCACTCCGCCGAGATCAACCGTCAGGTGGACATCGGCAACGCCCGCAAGGAGTGCGACACCACCGGGACCGAGACCAACGCCGGCTACACCGAGGCCGAGTACACCCTGGACGTCTCCCGCCGGGCCCGCGCGATCCTGACCGCCCGGGGCGCCAAGGTGGTGCTGGTGCAGGACGGCGACCGCCCCTGGGGCCCGTGCATCGACGAGCGCGCCCGGGCCGGCGCCGACGCGCACGCCGACGTCGCGGTCTCGGTGCACGGGGACGGCGGCCCGGCGAGCGGCAGCGGCTTCCACGTGATCATGCCCGCCAAGGTGGTGGCCGGGAAAGCGGACAACTCGTCGATCGTCGAACCCTCGCACCGGCTCGGCCTGCTGTTGCGCGACCACTTCCACACCGCGACCGGCGAGCCGTACGCCGACTACATCGCGAGCCAGGGCCTGGACACCCGCTCCGACCTGGGCGGCCTCAACCTGTCCACCGTCCCCAAGGTGTTCATCGAGTGCGGTAACATGCGCAACTCGACGGACGCGAAGCGGATGACGGACCCTCAGTGGCGCCAGCAGGCCGCCCAGGGTATCGCCGACGCGCTGACCGCGTTCCTGACGACTCAATAGAAGACTCGAAGTCCCAGTAGGGAAGTTGAGCCGCACACCCCGGCGGACGGTGCTCCGCCCGGCCCGCGTGGTTTGCAACGACTTCGCCCCATTCCCGGTCCCGCCGTGCACCGGCAGGACGGTTGGGCCTAGGCTTCTGGTCCGTTCGGGAGTTTCGGCCGGTCAGCCTGACCGCACGAACCACCGTCCACGACACGTCAACGAGGGGAACGTTAGTGAATCTGCGCGCTCTCACCAGGGGAGACGCCGCCGTCGCAGGCGCGGCCGTCCTGCTCTTCATCGCCTCCTTCCTGCCTTACTGGACCGTGAGCTGCGCCGGCCGGTACTGCGGACCCGACGCCTCGCAGAACGCGTGGAGCACGGAGCTGTTCCCCATCCTGCCCTCGATCTACCTGCTGGGCATCGCCGCCGCAGTGCTGATCCTGGTGCAGCGCTTCCAGGGCAAGGACGCGGCCAACCGTCAGGTGCTCGGCCTGCGGCTGGACCAGTGGGGCATCGCGTTCGCCGTCGCGGCGCTGTGGACCTCGATCTGGTCGCTCGGCGGCGGCCCGTCCGGCGGCAGCATCAGCCACGGCTTCGGCGCCTGGCTCGGCTTCATCGCGCTGATCGTGCTCGCCGGCGCGGCCGCGGCGAGCCCGCTGGTGCCCGCGCTGAAGGCCCCGCTGGTCTCCGACCGCCCGGCCGTCCCGTACCAGGGCGGCTACCCGGCCCCGGGCCAGCCCGGCCACCCGGGTGCGCCCGGTCAGCCCGGCCAGTACGGCTACCCGGCCCAGGGCCACGACCCGGCGTTCGGCGCCCAGGGCGGCTACGGCTTCCCGGCCGCCGGCCAGCCGCAGCCCGGTCAGCTCGGTCAGCCGCAGGACGCCGGCGTGCCGGCCCCGCAGCCGACCCCGGCCGCGCAGGCCGCCCCGGCGGCGGACTTCCAGCCGTTCTGGTTCGCCGTCCCGTCCCCGCGCCAGCTGGCCCCGAAGGACAACCCGGCCGGCGCCCCGATCGGCGAGGTCGTGCCCGGTACCTGGTACCTGGCCGTCGAGCAGCGCGGTGCCGCGCTGGTCGCGCAGCTGGCGGACGGCACCCAGGGTGTGCTGACCGACACCACGGGCCTCCAGCGCGGCTGACGTCCTCGGACGCGCACACGGAAGGGGCGGGACCGGTTCTCCGGTCCCGCCCCTTCCGTATGCGTGCGCTGAGCCGCGGCTTCCGTGCCTGCGTGCGCTCAGCAGCAGTCCTGGACCACCAGCCCGGCGGGCAGTTGGTCCCCGCCGAAGACCGCGACCGTCGCCGGGTCCCCGCCGAGCGCGGCCACCGCGAGCAGCAGCGCCCCGGCCGTCCAGGTGGTGCGCTCCTCCGGCCAGATCGCGTCGTCCTCGAACACGTACCCGGTCCAGTACGAGCCGTCCTCGTGCCGCAGGTGCTGCTGGATCCAGCGCAGGATGTCCACCGCGCGGTCGGACTGCCCGATCGCCCAGAGCGCGAGGGCCAGTTCGGCGCTCTCGCCGCCGGTCACCCAGGGGCGGTCGCTGACGCAGCGCACGCCGAGGCCGGGGACGACGAAGCGCTCCCAGTCCCGCTCGATCCGGGCCAGCGCCGCGTCGCCGCGCAGGCCGGTGCCGAGCACCGGGTAGTACCAGTCCATCGAGTAGCGGCCCTTGTCCAGGAACCGCTCCGGGTGGTGGGCGATGGCGTGCCGCAGCCGGCCGGCCGCGAGCTCCCAGTCGGGCTGCGGCTCCTCCAGGTAGTCGGCGATGGCCAGGCCGCAGCGCAGCGCGTGCAGGATGCTGGACGAGCCGGTGAGCAGCGCCTCGTCGGTGGCGGTGCCGTCGTCGCCGACCCGCCAGGCGATCGGGCCGCCGGGCAGCCGCAGCGAGACGATGAAGTCCAGGGCGCGCCGGACGACCGGCCAGATCCACTCCAGGAAGGCGTCGTCGCCGCTGCTGAGGTGGTGGTGCCAGACCCCGACCGCCACGTAGGCGCAGAAGTTGCTCTCCTTGGCCCGGTCGGTGACCACGCCGTCGGTGTAGGCGGCGTACCAGGAGCCGTCCGGGTTCTGGCTGGCGGCGAGCCAGCGGTAGGCGGCCTCGGCGGCGGCGTGCTCGCCGGCCGTGTCGAGGGCCATCGCGGCCTCGGTGTGGTCCCAGGGGTCCAGGTGGTGGCCGGCGAACCACGGTATGGCGCCGTCGGGGCGCTGCTCGGCGAGGATGCTGCGCACGGTGTCGGCGGCCTGCTCGGCGTCGAGCACCCCGTCCAGGAGCAGCACCTCGGGGACGGCGGCGGTCACGCCGCGCCGCCCGGGGTGCGGTTGGGCTTGGAGGCGTAAGCGACGAAGCTCTTGCCGATGACCGGGTTGAGCGCCCGCTCGGCGGCCTTGGTGAGGCTGCTGATGACCGGGGTGCCGACGATGTCCCAGACCAGCAGCTGGTGGTAGGCCTTGACCGGCAGCGCCTTGTCGTTGTTCACGCCGACCGCGCACTTGATCCACCAGTACGGCGAGTGCAGCGCGTGCGCATGGTGGGTGCCGTACGGCTCCAGGCCGGCGTCCTTGAGCTTGCCGAGCAGCTCGTCGCCCCGGTAGATGCGGATGTGGCCGCCCTCGACCTCGTGGTACTCGTCGGACAGCGCCCAGCAGATCTTCTCGGGCAGCCAGCGCGGCACCGTGACGGCGAGCAGGCCGCCCGGCTTAAGGACGCGGAACATCTCGTTGAGCACACCCTTGTCGTCGGGGATGTGCTCCATCACCTCGGAGATGATGATCTTGTCGAAGTACTCGTCCTCGAACGGCAGCGCCAGCGCGTTGCCCTCCATCGCGACCGCCGACGCGCCCTCGGGAGCCTCACCGGCCTGCTCCATCGCCGCGAACCACTTCGTGACCTCGGCGATCTCCTCGGTGTTCTGGTCGAGGGCGATCACATTGGCGCCGCGGCGGTAGCACTCGAACGCGTGCCGGCCCCCGCCGCAGCCCAGGTCGAGCACCCGGTCGCCGGGGGCGAGCGGGAAGCGCGAGAAATCGACGGTCAGCACTGCAGGACTCCCATTCCTATTGCTACCAAGCGTCCTTGACGCTTCGTCATGCTTCATCACGCTCGGGCGGGCGACGCGCGCACCGCCTCGGGGCGGCGGCCCGGCTGGGTATCGGGCGGCCGCGCACCGCCGGGCTGGGCCAGGTACCGCCGAGCTAGGCCACGTACCGCCAGCCGGGCCCGGAGCGGGCCCGGGCGCCGACACCGGTGGCGATCGCCGCGCGGTAGGCCTCGGCGGTCAGCTCGGCGGCCCGCTCCCAGGTGAACCGGGCCAGCACCCGCTCGCGACCGGCCGCGCCCAACTCGGCGCGCAGCTCCGGGTCGTCCAGCAGTCGGCCGAGCGCGGCGGCCAGCGAGTCCGCCTCGCCCGGCGGCACGGCCAGGCAGGTCTCCCCGTCCGGTCCGGCGACCTCGGGGATCGCCCCGCCCGTGGTGGCGACCAGCGGGGTGCCGGTGGCCATCGCCTCCGCGGCGGGCAGCGAGAAGCCCTCGTACAGCGACGGGACGCAGGCCACCTCGGCCGAGCGGTACAGGTCGACCAGCTCGCCGTCGGTCAGGCCGCTGCGGAACTCGATGCACTCCTCCAGCCCGAAGCGGCGCACCGCCTCGGCCACCGGCCCGTCCTCCTTCTGCGGCTTGCCGACGACCACCAGGTGGGCGTCCCGCTCGGTACGGACCTTGGCGAGCGCCTCGACCAGGAAGACCAGGCCCTTCAGCGGCACGTCGGCGCTGGAGGTGGTGACGATCCGGCCAGGCACCTGCTCGACCGCGTCCGAGGGCGACCAGAGCCGGGTGTCGGCGCCGATCGGCACCACCGAGATCGCGCCGGGCGCGGCGCCCAGGTGCTCGGCGATCTCGCGCTGCGAGGTGCCGGAGACGGTGATCACGCGGTCCAGCCGGGCGGCGACCCGGCGCTGCATCCGGGTGAAGGCGTACCAGCGGCGCAGCGACAGCCGCTTGAGCCGGGTGCCGGCCGCGTCCAGCTCCAGCTGCCGGTCCACGGTGATCGGGTGGTGGATCGTGGTGACCAGCGGGAAGCCGTACCGGGCCAGACCCAGCAGGCCGTAGCCGAGGGTCTGGTTGTCGTGCACCACGTCGTAGCGGCCCTTGTGGGCGGCCAGGTACCGGCGGGCGCGCAGCGAGAAGGTCAGCGGCTCGGGGAAGCCGCCGGTGCGCATGGTGGCGAACTCCAGGGCGTCCACCGGGCCGCGGAACTCGCCGCGGGCGGGGGTGCGGAACGGGTCGTCGGCCCGGTAGAGGTCCAGGCTGGGCAGCTCCACCAGACGCACCGAACCGGGGCCCTCGACCTCGTCCAGCACCGGGTAGGGCTGGGCGCCGATCACGTCCACGTGGTGGCCGAGCCTGGCCAGCTCACGGGAGAGGTGCCGTACGTACACGCCCTGACCGCCGCAGAAGGGGTCCCCGCGGTACGACAGCAGGGCAATCCGCAGCGGCTGCGCGGTCATCCTGGGCCCTCATCTCTAGCTGCTATCTGTGCTGCCGGTCGCTAAAGTAGATCAGGTTTCAGTGGCTGGGGAACTCGTCGTCGACCACGTGAACAATGAGAGACCTCGAAGATACCGGCCCGTAGCTTTTCCTCAGGAGCCAGGGCTGGTGATTCCCGCCACGCCGACGCCCGCCGAACCCTGCCGATGACCCTGCCGACGAACCCTGCCGACGACCCTGTCGGCGCCCTTTGCCGAACTCTTGCCGACCAGTGGAGCACACCGCCACTCTCGCCCGCCCGGGAGCACCCTTGCCGCCGTCGACCGAGCACCTCACCCCGAGCCCCGTGGCGCCCCGGCCCGGTGAGCTGCCGCTGACCACCCGGCAGGCCGAGCGCCGCCGGCGGATCCTGCGGGCCGCCACCGCGCTGGCCGCCCGCGGCGGGTACGAGGCGGTGCAGATGCGGGAGGTCGCGGAGAGCGCCCAGGTCGCGCTGGGCACGCTGTACCGGTACTTCCCGTCCAAGGTGCACCTGCTGGTCGCGGTGATGCTGGAGCAGTTGCAAGGCCTGCGCGAACACATCCGGCGGCACCCGCCGATCGAGGCGGAGCCCGCCCTGCGGGTCGCCGACACCCTCACCCGGGCCTTCCACGCGTTGCAGCGCGAGCCGCTGCTCGCCGAGGCGATGGTCCGGGCCCTGTCCTTCGCGGACCGCTCGGTCGGCGCCGAGGTGGACCAGGTCAGCGTGGCCACCGGACAGCTCATCCTGGACGCCATCGGCCAGTCCGGCCCGCCCAGCGAGAGCCAGCGCGCGGCGGTGCGGGTGATCGAGCACACCTGGCACTCGGCGCTCGTCGCCTGGCTCTCCGGACGCGCCTCGATCGCCGAGGTCCGGGCCGACCTGCACACCGCGGCCCGACTGCTCACTCTCCCGTGAACAGTCCCTGACCGCCCTGGGATCGCCCTGGGATCGCCCTGGGATCGCCCTTCGATCGCCCTTCGATCGCCCTTCGATCGCCCGGCCGTGAACGGCCCCCGACTGGAACCTGTTCCTGCCACGGAGGGGACACCCGGCGCGGCCCGGCGGCTAGAGTCGACGGGCAGCACAACTCCATCCCGCTCCTCCCCCGGGGAAAGCCGGTGCGAATCCGGCGCTGACCCCGCAACCGTGAGCCCGGTCCCCCTTGGTCACCGGACGAGTCGGAGCGCCCGGGGCGGGGCGAGCGGCCGGCCCGGACGCACGCGCCCGGCACCGTCGAGGACTACGGAACGGCCCCCGCCAGGGCCACCACCGCTCACCGAAAGGCACACCAGCACCATGCTCACCGCCGCCCGCCTGGGCGCCGCCGCCCTGTCCGCCGCGCTGCTCGCCGGCGTCGCCGCCGGACCGGCCCTGGCCGACAGCCCCTCGCCGACCCCGGTCGCCGTCCCCGACGGCCTGTACGGGAAGAGCGACCCGACGTACGACGGTGTGTGGCGGCAGTCGCTGGCGCTCACCGCGCTGACCACGGCCAAGGTCACCCCGGCCGACTCGGCGGTCGGCTGGCTCACCGGCCAGCAGTGCGAGGACGGCGGCTGGCCCTCCTACCGCGCGGCCGGCGCGGCCTGCGACCCCAAGACCGAGGACAGCAACGCCACCGCCGTCGCCATCCAGGCCCTCGTCGCCCTCGGCGGACACCAGCCGGCCGTCGACAAGGGCGTCGCCTGGCTCAAGGCCAACCAGAACGCCGACGGCAGCTGGGCCTACAACCCGGGCAGCCCGGGCGACGCCAACTCCACCGGACTCGCCGTCAACGCGCTGTTCGCCGCCCGGACCGACCCGGCGAGCGTCGCCAAGCCCGGCTCCGGTGCGGGGAAGAACGCGTTCGACGGCCTCGCCGCCTTCCAGCTCGGCTGCAGCGCCCCCGCCGACCAGCGCGGCGCCTTCGCCTACCAGCCGGACGCCGCCACCGGCGCCCTCGCCCCCAACGCCCTGGCCAGCGGCCAGGCCTCCCTCGCCGCCGCGGGCGGACACCTGCCGGTCGCCGGCTCGGTGCGCGCCGACACCGAGCCCAAGCCCCTCGCGTGCTCCGACGGCTCCGCGCCCGCCACCGTCCCGCACGCCGAGTCGGGCGAGGCCGCCGGCGCCTACCTCTCCGCCCAGCTCACGGCCGGCGGCAACCACCTCACCCTCACCACCCCGGGCGCCGCCCCGACCCCCGACTACACCGCGACCGCCTGGGCCGCCCTCGCCCTCATCCAGAGCGGCCACCCCGACCAGGCCTCCGACGCCGCCGACTGGCTCGAGCAGCAGGAAGCCACCTGGACCAAGAACGGCACCGACGCCGGCGCCACCGCCACCCTCCTCCTGGTCGCCCAGGCCGACCACCGCGCTACCTCCGACCTCACCGGCAAGCTCACCGCCCTCGGCCCCGCCCCCAAGGCCACCGCCGCCACCTCGGACGAGGCCACCCCGGCGAAGAAGAAGCACGACGGCATCGGTCAGTACTGGGTCATCGGCGTCGGCCTCCTCATCGGCCTCGGCGGCGGCCTCCTCCTCAGCCTCCAGCGCAAGCGCAACCCGAACCTCTGATGCGCCGCGCACCCCGCCGCCGCGCCGTCCGCCGCGCCGTCCGCGCCGCCCGTCCATCCGGGCGGGGCCTCGCCGCGCTGCTGCTGCCGCTGGTCGGGGCGCTGCTGTTCGCCGGTGCCGCGCCCGCGGAGGCGGCGGGGTACCGGTACTGGTCGTTCTGGCGCGGCGCCGAGGGCGGAGGCTGGGCGTACCAGCAGCAGGGCCCGGCGATCGCGGTGCCGCCGGACGCCTCCGTGGACGGGTGGCGGTTCGCGGTGAGTCCGGACAGCGGGCAGGACGCCGCGAAGCCGCGCACGGCCGGGAGCTTCGCGGACATCTGTGCGCAGACGCCCGCGCAGGAGGGGCGCAAGCGGGTGGCCGTCGTACTGGACTTCGGGACCGCCGAGGACGTCGGATCACCTGCTGGATCGGGCGCCGGATCGGCTGCCGGATCGGTGCCCGAGCCGCGCACGGTGTGCGCCAGTGTCGCGCCGCGCGCCACCTCCGCCGAAGTGCTGGCCGCCGTCGCTCCGCCGCTGCGGTACGACACCAACGGCCTGCTGTGCGCCATCGCCGGGTACCCGACGGCGGGCTGCGCCGACCAGGTCGGCGCGGCGGGCGCCGCGCAGCCGGGCAGCGGCGGCACGTCCGCCGGCCACGGCGGCGCCAGTGGCGGCGACAGCGACAGCGGCCCGGACATCGGGCTGATCGCCGGTGGCGTGCTGGTCGCCGGCCTCGTCGGCGACGCCGTCCGGCAGGCGCGCCGCCGCCGCCGTCAGTCCTGACCCGAGCCACCCCGCCAGGAAGACCGCACCCCTCCAGGAAGTCCCCGTGAGCAGCACCCCCCGCAGCACCCGACCGCCCACCGGCCCCCGCCAACTGCACCCCGGGGCCTGGTGGTTGTGGGCGCTCGGACTGGGCGCGGCGGCGACCCGCACCACCAACCCGGCGATCCTTCTGCTGCTCGCCACCGTCGCCGGGTACGTGGTCGCGGCCCGGCGCGGCGACGCGCCCTGGTCGCGGTCGTACGGGGCCTTCCTGCGGCTGGGCCTGCTGGTGCTCGGCATCCGGCTGGTGTTCGCCGTCTTCCTCGGCTCGCCGATCCCCGGTACCCATGTGCTGTTCACGCTGCCCGAAGTGCCGCTGCCCACCTGGGCGCAGGGTGTGCGGATCGGCGGCCCGGTGACCGTCGAGGGCCTGCTCGCGGCGCTGTACGACGGACTGCGCCTGGCCACCTTGCTGGTCTGCGTCGGCGCCGCCAACTCCCTGGCCAGCCCGGCCCGGCTGCTGCGCACCCTGCCCGGCGCGCTCTACGAGGCGGGCGTGGCGGTGGTGGTGGCGATGACCTTCGCGCCGAACCTGGTCGCGGACGTCCGCCGGCTGCGCGCCGCGCGGCGGCTGCGCGGCCGTACGGACCGGGGCGTCGCGGCCGTGCTGAGTGTCGGACTGCCGGTGCTGGACGGCGCGTTGGAGCGGTCCGTCGCGCTGGCAGCCGCGATGGACACCCGGGGGTTCGGCCGCACCGCCGACGTCCCGCTCCGGCTCGCCCGGACCACGGCGGCGCTCACCCTGGCCGGGCTGCTCGGGATCTGCCTGGCCGCGTACGGGCTGCTGACCGCCGGAGGTGCCGGCTGGGCGCCGCCCGTGCTGCTGCTCGGCCTGGCCGCCGCCTTCGCCGGGTTGCTGCTCGGTAGACGACGATCTGTCAGAACCCGTTACCGGCCGGACCCTTGGGCGCTGCCCGAGTGGCTGACCGCCGGTTCGGGCGCCGCCGTGGCCGCCCTCACCACCTACCTGGCCGCGCATGACCCCGTCGCCTTCGCCCCCATCGTCGTCCCGCCGACCGTTCCCCCACTGCCGCTGGCCGCCGTCCTGGCCGTCCTGCTCGGCCTGGTGCCGGCGTTCGCCGCCCCGACCCCGCCCCGGAGGGCATCGTGATCACCTTCGAGCAGGTCTCCGTCCGGTACGAGGACTCCGCCGCGCCCGCCCTGGACGGCGTCGACCTCACCGTCCCCGAGGGCGAACTCTGCCTGCTGGTGGGCCCGTCGGGCTCCGGCAAGTCCACCCTGCTGGGGACGGTCAGCGGCCTGGTGCCGCACTTCACCGGCGGTGTCCTGCACGGCCGGGTCACCGTCGGCGGCCGGGACACCCGCGAGCACCGGCCGCGCGAACTCGCCGACCTGGTCGGCACGGTGGGGCAGGACCCGCTGGCGCACTTCGTCACCGACACCGTGGAGGACGAACTCGCCTACGGCATGGAGTCGTTGGGCCTGCCGGGCGACGTGATGCGCCGCCGGGTCGAGGAGACCCTCGACCTGCTCGGCCTCGCCGACCTGCGCGACCGGGCGCTGGGCTCCCTCTCCGGCGGCCAGCAGCAGCGCGTCGCGATCGGCTCCGTACTCACCGTGCACCCGCGGGTGCTGGTCCTGGACGAGCCCACCTCGGCCCTCGACCCCGGCGCGGCCGAGGAAGTCCTGGCCGTCCTGCAGCGGCTGGTCCACGACCTCGGCACCACCGTCCTGATGGCCGAACACCGGCTGGAACGGGTCGTCCAGTACGCCGACCAGGTACTGCTGCTGACCCCGGGCGCGCCCCCGGTACTGGGCGAGCCCGCCGAGGTGATGGCGCACTCGCCGGTGCACCCGCCCGTCGTCGGCCTCGGCCGGCTCGCCGGCTGGCGCCCACTGCCGCTGTCGGTGCGCGACGCACGGCGCAAGGCGGCGGCGCTGCGAGAGCGCCTCGACGGCCGCGCGCCGTCCGCTGCCGGTGTCACCACCGGCTCCCCCCTTGCCGTTTCGGACCGTCTCGCCGTGCGACGCGGCCCCGTCCAGGCCCTGCGCGGCGTGGACCTCTCCCTCCACCCCGGCGAGATCACCGCCCTGATGGGCCGCAACGGCGCCGGCAAGTCCACCCTGCTGGGCGCCCTGGTCGGCCTGCACGCCCCCGCCTCCGGCAGCGTCCGGGTCGGCGGCCGCACCCCGCACCGCACCCGGCCCGCCGAACTGATCCGCCAGGTCGGCCTCGTCCCGCAGGACCCGCGCGATCTGCTGTACGGCGAGTCGGTCGCCGCCGAGTGCGCGGCGGCCGACGCCGACGCGGGCGCCGAGCCCGGCACCTGCCGCGCCCTCGTCGAGCGCCTGCTGCCCGGCATCGCCGACGCCGCGCACCCGCGCGACCTCTCCGAGGGCCAGCGGCTCACCCTCGCCCTCGCCGTCGTCCTCACCGCCCGACCCCCGCTGCTGCTCCTGGACGAGCCGACCCGCGGCCTCGACTACGCCGCCAAGGCCCGGCTGGTGGAGATCCTGCGCGGCCTCGCCGTCGAGGGCCACGCGGTCCTGCTGGCGACGCACGACGTCGAACTGGCCGCCGAACTAGCCCACCGCACGGTGATCCTGGCCGAGGGCGAGATCGTCGCCGACGGGCCGACGGCGGAGGTCGTGGTCTCCTCCCCCGCCTTCGCCCCGCAGGTCGCCAAGGTGCTGGCGCCGGGGCCGTGGCTCACCGTGGGGCAGGTCGCGGCGGCGATCGGCGCGGAGGCGAACGGCGCATGAACCGTCCGGCCCCCGATCGGCGCATGGTCCGTCCAGCCTCCGATCCGCGCATGAACCGTCCGGCCTCCGAGCGGCGCATGAACCGTCCGGTCCCTCTCGGCCGCCGGTCCGTCGCGGCACTGTCGTTGACCTCGCTGGTCGGCGTCGCCGCCTTCGGCTGGCCGCTGCTCGCCTCCACCAAGTCGGCGCTGGTCGGCCACTCCACCGACGCGCCATGGCTGTTCGCGCTGCTCCTGCCCCTGCTGCTCGCCGTCGTCATCGCGCAGATCTCCGAGGGCCGCTCGGCGGGCGGCGGCGCGCCCGGGCTGGACGCCAAGTCCGTCGCGCTGCTCGGCGTCCTGGCCGCGGCGGGCGCGGCCCTGCGCCCGCTCGGCGCGGGCACGGCCGGGCTGGAGCCGATGTTCTTCCTGATGGTGCTCTCCGGGCGGGTGCTCGGCCCCGGATTCGGCTTCGTCCTGGGCTCGTTGTCGATGTTCGCCTCCGCGCTGCTGACGGGCGGGGTCGGGCCGTGGCTGCCGTTCCAGATGCTGGCGATGGGCTGGGTCTGCCTCGGCGCGGGGCTGCTGCCGGGCGCCGCTTCGTTGCGCGGCCGCCGCGAACTGCTGCTGCTCGCCGGGTACGGGGCGGTGTCGGCTGTGCTGTACGGCACCATCATGAACCTGCAGGGCTGGCCGTACATCGGCGGCCTGGCCGGCTCCATCTCCTTCGTCCCCGGCGACTCTCTGCCCGCCAACCTGGTCCGCTTCGCCGCCTACTGCCTCACCACCTCGCTGGGTTGGGACCTGCCGCGCGCCGTGCTGACCGTCGTCCTGTGCCTCGCCCTCGGCACCCCGGTGCTGCGCGCCCTGCGCCGGGCGACCCGGCGGGCCGCCTTCGACGCGCCCGTCGTGTTCCGGCCGCCGGAAGGGTGAACCGCCGCTCCCCTGGCGTGCCGTGCGCCCGTGGCGCCCCCGTTCGTCCACGATCATCGCGAGCGTGATCCGAACCCTCGCCCGTACGACGACCATCGCCGCGACGACCCTCACCCTCGCCGCCGCCCTCGCCTCCCCCGCCGCGGCCGTCACCTTCATCGGCCGTGACGTCCCCACCACCGCCACCATCGCGCCCGGCCGGACCGGCGCCGTGCCGTGGACGTACCAGAACACCGGCGGCGCGGGGCTGCTCCCGCCGTCCGGCATGACCGCCGTCTTCACCGCCCCGGGGAACACCACCTTCCCGGCGCAGTCCACCGTCCCCACGCAGTACAGCAGTGACGGGTCCTCCTGGGCCTCCAACAACGTCGGCCTGCGGGGATGCGCGCAGAGCAACGGCAACCGCACCCTCACCTGCGAGGGCTACGGCCTCAACGGCGGCAACAGCGGCTGGCCGTCCAACGGCTACTTCCGCTTCTCCCCACTGGTCACCGTCAACCCGTCCGCGCCGTCGGACACCACGCTCCCGCGCGGCAACGGCACCTTCCGCTATACCAACCCCGGCAGCACCACCGAGTACACCATCACCGACGGCACCCTCACCGTCGCCACCCCACCCCGGGTGACGACCGGCAAGTGCCTGGACGTCGGCAGCACCCGCTACAACGCCGACAACGTCCGGGTGTGGGACTGCCTCGACCACACCAACCAGCGCTTCGTCCTGGACGACGGGAGGGTGAAGGTCGCCGACACCGTCGGTACGGCGCAGGAGATGTGCCTCGACGCCGACTACACCGGTGTGAACGGCGACGTCGTCCGCATCTGGGCGTGCGAGTACAGCCAGGCCGCCAGCGCCAACCAGACCTGGCTGCTGCGTCGCGGCGCGCTCGTCCTGCAGCGGACGGTCGGCAGCGGCGAGGAGATGTGCGTCGACGTCGGGTCGTCCCGCACCAACGGCGACAACGTCTTCCTGTACGGCTGCGACGTCACCAACCCCAACCAGAGGTTCGTGGTGGACCGCGGCTCCATCGAGGTCCGCGACACGCTCTGAGTAGGGTGAACGCCTGTACGCCACCGCAGAACGGAGTCCCCCGCGTGTCCGACGAGGAAGAGTCGCCCTGGACCGTCGCAGTCTGCCCGGTCACGCCCGAACTGGCCGAGCAGATCGCCGAGATGGTGGAACTCGACTGGGAGGACCCCGAGATCACCGAGAAGGCCATGGTGAGCGCCGGCTGGCGCTCGACCGGCGACTACCTCGGTGAGTTCAACGAGAAGGCGTACGCGCCCGCCGGACACCTCGTGTACGGCGACGACCGCCTCGCCATGCCGTTCGTGTACGAGTACTGGATTCACCCCGACGGGGCGTGGACGGAGGACTTCTGGGCGGAGCAGCCCGGCTGGCGGAGCCTCGTCGATCCGCCGGCCGGTACGTTTGGCACCCGACTGGACGCCGTGGCCGATCAGTTCGGCGCACTGCTCGGCCCGCCCGATGAGGACGTGACGCACGAAGGCTACCGCTGGCGATACCGGATCTGGCGCCGGGGAGGCAGCATCCTGGTCGTCGCGCCGGGCCTCGACGGCTTCTCCTACTCACAGTTCGAGCACGCCTACGTCCAGATCCGCCCGCTACCGGCGGACGCACCGCTCCCGCCCGTCACCGAGCTGCCGGGCTTCCTGACCTGGTGAACACCGGCCGCACCTCTGCCCGGCACTCGCGACGGGCCGCCCGCACATCCCGCCCCGCCCGGAGCACTCATGTCGGCGCGGCCTGTCCGCCGTCATCGGTGCCGCCGGAACAGCCGGCACTTTCGCCAACCGCCCCGCCAGGATCGCCCCCACGCTGTGCGTGACCGTCTGCGGCAGGGGCGCGGCCAGAATCCCCGCCAGCGCTTCTCTCGTCCAGCCACCCGCGAGCAGCCCCTCCACCCGCGCGGCCTGGTCGGACAGCGGCTTCCCCGCCAACGCCATCCGGGGCTCCCGGCGCCCGAGGTCCAGCAGCAGGGCCATGCCGGCCGTCAACTTCTCGGAGGGACGGACGGAAGGTTCTTTCACGTCCTTGACCTTCGGTTCCTTGGAAGGGCTTCCCGCGTTCCCGCCGCCTGCCGCCCCAGCTCCAGGCACCCCGGCGGCCGGGGGAACGGGAAGCGGCGGCACGGCGTGAACCGCCTTCCCCACCACCGGCTGCTCGTGGACCGAAACGTCCGTCCGCACCTGCCCGGTGACGGGATCCCGCTGCGTCCGCCGGACGTAGTGCCCGGCCGCCTCCAGCTCCCGCAGCGCCCGGGCCACGGTCGCCCGCCCCTCCAGGCTCTTCGCCGCGAGCGTGCGAACGTCCTCCCGCGCCCCATCCGGCAGGCTGAGGAGGTAAACGAGCAGCCCGCGCGCCGCCCAACTCAGCGAGTGCTTACGGACGACGTGGCCGTTGTCGAGGATCGTGTACCCGGGGTCATGCTTGGGGATACGATGAATCTGCATTCGGGAGTCTCCTGCTCCTGGTGCCATACCCCGGGGTGTTGGTAGCACCGCCGGGGCTTTCTCTTGCGCAGTGTTCACCGTATCGCCCTGACAGAACGTCAATCCTTGACTTCCGTCACCCATTCGGGCGGCGCACGCGCACACCACCCGGCGCGAACATCCAGAGCCCCAAGCCGACGCTCGGTCAGCCCGCGAGAGCGCCATCCAGATACCGCTGCACCGGCTCGAAGAGCCTGGTGGGCTGATGAGAACGGGCCCTCCTCCTGGGCCGTGCGCCTCATGACATGGTGGTGACCATGAGCAAGGACCAGGGTGCCCTGATGCGGCAGTACCTGGAAGCCGAGATCGCCCGACTGAGCGCGGTCATCGGAATCACGGGCTCCGATATGCCTGGCTTCGTGCAGCGTGACGGTGCCCGGCCGTTCATGGTCGTCGCCGAGGACGGCGCACTGCGCTACCTCCCCGTCGAGCGGGGGCAACTGGTCCATGAACAGGCGACCCGCGACCCCGCCGAACTGCTGTACTGGGCATTCAGCAGCGCCACATACAGGCTCGCCAGCCGATGGGCGCTAAAGCACCCCCGAGAAGACGAAGAGCAGAGGGTGACCCGGTGGGGGCGCGCGGAACACAGTCCCGCCGGCCGGGCCCGCGCTGCCCGGCGCGGACCTGGGCCCG
This sequence comes from Kitasatospora sp. NPDC034035, assembly GCF_055575755.1. NCBI lineage: Bacteria > Bacillati > Actinomycetota > Actinomycetes > Kitasatosporales > Streptomycetaceae > Kitasatospora > Kitasatospora sp. NPDC034035. Next base: position 73,801 of record NZ_JBVISA010000028.1, read on the forward strand.
GTCAGAGCGAGTACGTCACCGTGACCAGCCGCCGCACCTTCGGCCGGATCAGCGACACCCTGCCCGATCTCGCCGGCGGCCATCTCTCCAATGTCGCGCCCCTGGCGGACAACGGGGCGCTGTCCAGGAGTTCAACTGCTTCGTGCCGGACAGGGAGTTCCCCGCCTCGCTGAACAGGTCCTGGAGCCCTCCGCCGAGCGGCGTAGGGCCGGTGGGTCCTACGCCTGATCCTCGACTGGGCGGCACCGGCCTACCGTGATCCGCATGGAGATTCCCGAGCAGTACAAGTACGGCGTCATCCCGCACATCTTGGTCGACGGGGCTGCCGAGGCGATCGACTTCTACGGCGCCGCGTTCGGGGCGTCCGAGCTGTTCCGGCTCGAGGGTGAGGGTGGGCGGATCGTGCACGCCGAGATCAAGGTGCAGGGCGCCACGCTCATGCTCGGTGACGCGGAGGCCCCGTTCGCACCGCCCGGCGCCGGCGCTCCGTCCGTCATCCTGCACGTCTACGTCCCGGACGTGGACGGGCTGACCGCCCAGGCCGTTGCGGCGGGCGCCGAACTCCTCACTCCCCCGGCCGACATGCCGTACGGTGCCCGGCAGTCGATGCTCCGCGACCCGTTCGGCCACGTGTGGATCTTCCTCACGCCTCTCGCGTGATTCCTGGTCAGCCGCCAGTGCATCGGTCACCGGCGGCTGCGCAGCACCGTGAGCGCCGCCGCCGCGCACACCGCCGCCGGGAGCAGCATCGCTGCCGCGAGCGCGCCGCCACCGCCGACGGCAGCTCCGCCACCGACGAACGCGCCCGTCACCGCCACCCCCAGCGTCGCGCCGACCTGCCGTACGGCGTTGAGCAGGCCGCCCGCCGTACCCGCGCTGCCCTCGGGCGCGGTGGTGACGACGGCGGTGACCAGCGCGGGCAGCGCGAAGGAGACCCCGAATCCGGCCGCCAGCAGGCCCACGGCGAGCAGCCAGTACGGCGTGCCGAGCAGCACCGCCCCCGCGAACACCGCGCAGCCCGTCGACAGCAGCGCCAGCCCGCCGAGCACCGGCCGCCACGGGCCGACCTTGGCGACGATCCGTCCGGTGAGCAGTGGGTTGAAGCCCGGCGGCAGCGTCATCGGCAGGAACGCCACCCCGGCCAGCGTCGGCGACAGCCTCAGCTCCCCTTGCAGCAGTAGCGGCAGCACGAACAGCACGCCCAGCATGGCGAAGTTCACGGCCCCGCCCGCCAGCAGCACCGCACCCATGCCGCGTGCCCGCAGCACGTCGGTCGGGATGGCGGGCGCGGGGCTGCGCCGCTCGCGCCGGGCGAAGGCGATGCCGGCCGCCGCCGCGCCCGCCCCCGACCAGGCCGCGTGCGACCACGCGGTGTCGCCGAGCGCGATCAGCGCGTCGGTGAACAGTGCGAGGGTCGCGCAGGCGGCCAGCTGGGCCGGCCAGTCGATGCGCCGCTCGCCGCGCGGGCAGTGCACCGCCCGTCCGGCGACCAGGGCGAGGACCAGCGCCGCCAGCGGGACGTTGACCAGGAACACCGCCCGCCACCCGGCGAGGTCGACCAGCGCGCCGCCGACCATCGGCCCGAAGGCCATCGCGCAGCCGCTGACCGCCGCCCACACGGCGACTGCCCGGGCCCGTGCCCCCGGCTCCGGGTGGAGGCGGGTGATCAGCGCCATGCTCGCCGGGACGCAGGCCGCCGCCGCGACGCCCAGCACGGCGCGCAGCAGCACCAGTGTCCGGATGTCCGGCGCGAGCGCGCTGAGCAGCGAGCCCACTCCGAAGGCGGCGATGCCGAAGCGGAAGGCCCGGTGGGCGCCGTAGCGGTCGGCGGCGGCACCGGCCGACAGCAGCAGCGCCCCGAAGGTGACGCTGTAGCCGGTGACGGCCCACTGCAGTCCGGCGGTCGAACTGCCCAGTGAGGCCGCCAGATCGGGTTCGGCGACGGAGAGCACGGTGGTGTCGAGCAGCACCATGAAGTAGCCGAGGGCGATGCCGAGCAGGGCCCGCGATCGGGCGGGTGCAGGTGGGGCGGTCAGGGCTGGTAGGACGGGCGGGACGGCGGGCGGGACGGCGGGGGCAGTCATCGAGAGGTCTCCTGATCGACGGGTGGAACGGCCGCCCACTCTGGCCGCGCCACCGCCGTCCGTTCGACCGCCGGAGCCTCACGCACCGTTCGGATTTTCCGAACGCCCCGGTACGGCTCCGTGCCCGCACCCGTACGCTGTCCCGCAACACGGACGGGACACGCGAGGACGTTCGGGAGTCGGGGATACCAGTGGAACTACGTCAGTTGCGCGTCTTCGAGGCCGTCGTCGCCCACCGCACCGTCACCGGCGCGGCCGTGGCGCTCGGCCTCGCCCCGTCCTCCGTCTCGGAGCAGATCCGCACGCTGGAGCGCAGTCTCGGCACCGACCTGTTCGAGCGGGCCCCGCGTGGCATGACCCTCACCCCGGCCGGGGAGCGGCTGCTGCCGTGGTCCCGGCGGCTGCTCGACCAGGCCGAGCAGGCGCGCCGGGAGGTGGTCACCGCCCGAGCCCGGCTGCGGCTCGGCGCGCTGGAGACCATCGCGGCCACCCACGTGCCCACCGTTCTGGCCCGCCTCGCCGAGCGCCGGCCCGACCTGGAGATATCCCTGCACACCGACAGCGCCCGGGACGGCCTGCTCGGCGGGGTCGCGGCCGGTGCGCTGGAGGCGGCGCTGATCCTGGACACGGCCGGCGCGCTCGGCGAACTCGGTTTCTACCTGCCGCCGGCCCCGCTCGACCACGTCGACCTGCAGGACGTCCCGCTCGTCCTGGTCGCCGCCCCCACCGACCCGCTGGCCGGCGCCACCGCTCTCACCCGGGAGAACCTGCGCGGCCGGCGCCTCCTCGTCAACACCCCGGCCTGCTCCTTCTTCCTCGCCGGGGAACGCCTGCTCGGCCACGACGTCGACCGCGTCCGCACCGGCGGCGTCGCCGTCACCCGCGCCTGCGCCGAACAGGGCCTCGGCATCGCCCTCCTGCCCGAGTTCGCCGTCCACGAGCAACTCGCCGCCGGCACCCTGATCCGCCTCCCCCTCGATCCCCCGCCACTCCACCTCCGCCTCGTCTGGCGCGCCGACCGCGAATCCGTCCCGGGCCTGCGCGAAGTCCTCTACGCCGCCTCGGCGTGAACCCGCCTCAGCAGCGCCCGGGGTCGCCGAGGTCGCCCGGACAGCCTCGCGCCCCGGGGCCCGTCGAGCCCCCGGGGCGCGCAACTGCCGTACGAATGTCAGCCCTTGGGCCCGGCCGACTGGACGACCTCGAAGGACCACAGGGTGGAGCCGGAGGCGGCGGGGCGCTTGGGGGCCTCGCCCTCGCCACCGCCCTGGTGGGCCGACTTCATCGGGCCCTCCATCCAGGCCTGGAAGTCCTCCTCGCTGCGCCAGCGGGTGTAGACGAGGTACTCGTCGGTGCCCTCGACCGGGCGGAGGAGTTCGAACCACTCGAAGCCGTCCGAGTTCTCCACTGCGCCGGCGCGGGAGGCGAAGCGCTGTTCCAGCACCTCGCGCTGCTCGGCGGGCACCGTCAGAACGTTGATCTTGACGACGGACATGCCGCTCCTTACTGGTCCGCCGGGGCCTCGGGTGCGGCCGCCGGCTCGGTCACTGCCAGCAGTCTGCTACACCTCACGCCGGGCGGGCCCGTGTGCCGTGGTTCAGGCGATCCACGCCGGGAGGATGCGTTCGGCGTCGCGGGGGGCGGCGGCGCAGGCGCCTTCGGGGGTGATGGCGTCGGGGTTGTAGGCGCGGGAGGGGGAGGTGGAGGCGACGATGGCGGTGAAGCCCTCGGTGGTGGTGATGCGGCGGGCGGTGTCGGCGGGGAGGACGAGGGTGTCGCCGGCGGTGAGGGTGTGGTGCTCGCCCGCCAGGTCCGCCGTGGCGGAGCCGGCGAGGAAGGTCCAGATCTGTTCGGCTTCCATGGCGTGCAGCGGGCCCTGGCTGTCGGGCCGCATCTCGACCTGCCACAGGGCCAGGGTGGTCGAGCCCTGGGTGGGTGAGGCGAAGGTGGTCATGGCGGCGTTCGGGGTCTCGGTCTGGCGGGCATCGGTTCGGCGGATCACGGACATGGTGATGGACTCCCCTAAGATGGTCAATGACATTGTCTATATGGTCAATGAGGTTGTCTATCGTGTCAAGTGAACCGGCCCCGCCCGGCTTCGAGCTGCCGCTGCGGCTGCTCCTCGCCTTCCGGACGATCATCGACGAACTGCACGAGCGCATCGCCCGCGAAGGGCACCCGGACCTGCGGCCGATGCACGGCTTCGTCTTCCAGGCGATCGGCCCGCACGGCACCACCGCCGTCGAACTCGGCCGCCGCCTCGGCGTCTCCAAGCAGGCGGCGGGCAAGACCATCGACAACCTGGAGCAGCTCGGCTACGTCGAGCGCGGCAGCGACCCGGCCGACGCCCGCCGCAAGGTGGTCCGGCTCACCGACCGGGGCGTGGACTGCCTGGTCCGCTCGGCCCGGATCTTCGAAGAGCTGCGCACCGAGTGGTCCGCCACCCTGGGTGAGGAGCAGCTCCGCCAGGTCGAGGACGGCCTGCGCCGGCTCGCCCCCGGCGACCCGTTCCGCCTCGACACCCCCCGCTGGTTCGGCGCGCCATGAGATCGCGGGTACGCGCAACAACCGGCCCACGGTGGCGTACGTCCGCTGGCTGGCCGGGCTGGGCGGCGAGGTGCGCACGGCCCGCCGGTCGGCGACGGAGCTGATGGAGCGGCTGGGCGCCCGCAGCCGGTTCGAGTTCGGCGTGCGGGCGGTCCAGCGTGGCCGGCTGCCCTCGGAGGCCTGACCGGCCTCCCGGATAGAGCGGTCAGGCCTCCGAGGGCAGCCCGCGCGTCGCGAGGGTCTGGTTCTTGTACGCCTTGACGCCCGTGATCTCGGCGCCGAACCAGTCCGGCGGGCTGAAGGCCTCCGCCTCGGCCTCCGAGCCGAACTCCACCTCGGCGGTCCGCAGCCCGGCCAACTCGCCCTGGTAGACGTCGGCGTGAACCGTGACGCCGGCCGACTCGAAGGTGTACCGGTCCTTGACCAGCTGGGCACCGGCGGTGGCCGGCCAGAGCTCGGTGAACTCCTCCTCTCCGAGCTCGCGTTCCACCTCGACCCGCACCGGAGAGCCGGCCTTCCCGCGCTTGACGCCGAGGACGCAGCTGCCGCCGATCCGGCGCAGCCGCACCTCCGTCCCGTCGTCCTTGATCGCGATGTAGCCCTGCTCGATGTGCTGCCGCACCGCGGTCTCCGGCGGCTCGAAGGAGCCCAGCAGGAACTTGCGCTCGATCTCGAGTGGCATGCCGCACCCTCTCGACGGAATTCCCCCGGCAGCCGACACGACCGGGACCGGTAGGCGACGATACGTCACCCGATCACGCCTCGCCGCTCCACCGGACCACCTCCACGGCCCCACGGACCCACAGGCCGCACGGCCACACACCGCACGACCGCATGACCCCACGACCGCACGGCCACACGACCGCACGACCGCACGGCCACACGGCCACACGGCCACACGGCCACACGACCGCACTCAGAACGATCTCCCCTCGCCCCGGTACGGCGGCTCCGGTCCGACCGGGTCGGGCCGGTCCCGCAGGTCGGCGCACAGGGTGGAGCTGAGCCTGGTCAGCAGCTCGGCGAGGTCGGCGTACTGCTGCTCGTCCCAGTCCCCCAGCAGGTCGGCGAGTTGGGCGCGCCGGGCGGCGACCAGCCGCAGTGCCGCTTGCTCCCCCGGCTCGGTGAGCCGCAGCGGCAGCCCGCCGGCCCGCGCGGCCAGGCCCCGGCCCTCCACTTCCCGGGCGGCCTCCTCGATGACGGCGACCGGGACGATCCGCCGTTCGGCCAGCTCCGCCGGCTCGACCGAGCCGTGCTGGTACATCTGCAGGAGCAGCCAGCTGGAGGCGGGCAGCAGGTCCAGCCCGGCGGTGGCGGTGATCCGCCGGAAGAGGTCGCGCCGGGCCTCGCGGGTGCTCAGTACCGACAGAGCGCGGGCGATTTCGTCCAGGGAGGTGCGTTCCACCGGGTTGAGCCCGATGGACTCGCTCAGGTCCGGCGCGGTGACGGTGGAGCGCAGCTTCTGCTCGCGCAGGAAGAGCGACAGGACGAAGGCGACCGCCGCGACGGGCACCGCGTACAGGAAGACGCGGGTGATCGACTCCGCGTACGCGTGGTAGACGTCCGCCTGGACGGCGGCCGGCAGCCGGGGGATGACCCTCGGGTCGGCGGTGATGGCCTCGGGCCGGAACCCGGGTGGCAGCGGCACCCCCGCCAGGGCGTCGGCGAGCCGGTCCCGCAGCCCGCTGGCGAAGATCGTCCCGAAGATGGAGACACCGAAAGAGGCCCCGATGGAACGGAAGAAGGTCGCGCCCGCGGTGGCCACGCCGAGGTCCTCGTAGCCGACCGAGTTCTGCACGATCAGCACCAGCACCTGCATCACCAGGCCCAGCCCGAGCCCGAAGACCAGGAAGTAGCCGCTCATCTCGGCGGTGCTGCTGTGCTCGTCCAGCCGGGAGAGCAGCAGCAGCCCGACGGTCGTCACGGCGGTCCCGGCGATCGGGAAGATCCGGTAGCGGCCGGTGCGGGCGACGATCTGGCCGGAGCCGATCGAGGTGACGAGCATCCCCAGCACCATCGGCAGCATGTGGATGCCGGACATGGTGGGCGAGACCCGCATGACCACCTGGAGGAAGGTCGGCAGGTAGGTGAGCGCGCCGAACATCGCGAAGCCGATGACGAAGGAGATCACGGCGACCAGGCTGAAGGTCCGCGAGCGGAACAGCCGCAGCGGCAGGACCGGTTCCGCCGCCGTCCGCTCGACCAGGACGAACGCGAGCAGCAGCACCACCCCGAGCACGCCGAGGCCGGTGATCTGCCAGGAGTTCCAGTCCCAGGTGGTGCCGCCGAGCGAGGTCATCAGCACCAGGCAGGTGGCGACGGCGGCGATCAGGACAGTGCCGAGGTAGTCGATCCGGTGCTCGCGCCGCACCTCCCGCCCGTGCAGCACCGCGGCGATCACGACCAGGGCGACGACGCCGACCGGCAGGTTGATGTAGAAGACCCAGCGCCAGCTGAGGTGGTCGACGAACAGCCCGCCGAGCAGTGGCCCGAGCACGCTGGTGACGCCGAACACGGCGCCGAACAGGCCCTGGTAGCGGCCCCGGTCCCGGGGCGGGACGAGGTCGCCGACGATCGCCTGGGAGAGCACCATCAGCCCGCCGCCGCCCAGGCCCTGCAGGGCACGGAAGGCGATCAGCTCGCCCATGTTCTGGGCGATCCCGCACAGCACCGAGCCGAGCAGGAAGATCACGATGGAGGCCTGGAAGAAGCGCTTCCGGCCGTACATGTCGCCGAGCTTGCCCCAGAGCGGGGTCGCGGCGGTGGCGGCCAGCATGTAGGCGGTGACCACCCAGGAGAGGTGTTCGAGGCCGCCGAGGTCGCTGACGATGGTGGGCAGCGCGGTGGAGACGATGGTCTGGTCGAGGGCGGCGAGCAGCATCGCGAGCAGCAGGGCGCCGATCGGCACCCAGAGGTTGGGGACGGCGGCCTCCGGCGGGCCGGGCTCGCTCGCCGGGCTCCGGTCGGGCGCGGCGAGCGGATCCGTCATGGCGTCTCCGTGGGCAAGGCGTCTCCGTAGGGTCGCGGGCCCCGGCTGCCGGGCCCGTGCGGATGATCACTCCCAGCTCACCATGCTGGCAGATTCGTCCCGGTTTGTTCCGCCGGGTTGAGCCGAACGTAAGCACCGGGGACTTCCGCGGCCTTCGGGGCGTTCTCGGAGGAGCCAACCGGCACCAACCGGCACAACACCCCCGCCGGAGGCCGGACGCCCCTGTCCACCCTCCGGGCCGTCCTGCATAATCAGGCGCGATCGTGCGCCCGGGCCCCGCCCCGGAGCCGCCGAAACCGCTCCGAGAACGCCCCGAAACCGAGGAGGACCGGCCGATGCCGGACCAGCACTGCCCGACGTGCGGCACCGCACGCTCAACCGGGTGCGGCTGCGTCCCGGACCCGAGCCTCACCGAGACCGCCGTCCTCCCCCACCTCGAGGGCCCGCCGCTGGTCCGCCCGTACGTCCCGCAGACCGCCGACCAGGTGGCCGAGGAGTCGTCGGCGCACGCCCCGGTCGTCGACCCGTTCGCGACCACCGTGCTGCCGCCGGTCGCCCCGGGGCAGCCGTTCGCTGCGGGGCAGTCGTTCGCTCCGGGCGGGCCGGTCACTCCCCCGCTCGGACCGGACGCGGACGCCTACGCCACCACCGTGCTGCCGCCCGTCCTCCCGGGCCGGCCCCCGCTCGGACCGGACGCCGACGCCTCCGCCACCACCGTGATGCCGCCGGTGCCGCCCTCCGGGCCGGGGGCGTACGCGCCGGGGCCGCCGCGGCCCCCCGCCGGGACCGGGTACGGGTACGGGAGCGGCACTGGCAACGGCGGCGGCAACAGCGGCGGCCACGGCGGCCACGGCGGCCACGGCAACGAGATCGGCCTCTTCCCCTTCGACAACGCCTCGGCCTCCCCCGAGCCCGGGCCTGAGCCGGAGGCCGTCGGCAGCGGCCGGGCCGCACGCCGGGCGGCCGAGCAGGCCGCCAGGAACCCGCTGGCCGAGCGCAAGGGGCTGCTCGTCGGGATCGGCGCCGCGCTGGTGGCGCTCACCATCGGCGTCGCGTACGCGGTGACGCCCTCCGCCGAGCCGGGCGCCAAGCAGGCGCAGCCGCTGCCGACCACCACCCTGGCGCCCGCGCCGGTGGAGCCGACTCCGGCTGCGGTGCCGACCACGCCGGCGCCGACCAGCGAGACGCCGAGCCCGTCGGCGACGCCCACCCGCAAGCCGACGCCGACGAAGACGGCCACCCCGACGCCGACCCCCACCCCGACACCGACGCCCACCCCGACCCCCACGCCGACGCCCACCCCGACACCGACGCCCACCCCCACCCCCACGCCCACGGCGCGTGTGCTGAAGATGGGGATGAGCGGGTCCGACGTCATGGACATGCAGCGGCGCCTCTACGCCGCCGAGTGCGGATACGTCGACAAGTCGATCATCACCGGCACCTTCGACTCCTGGACCCGAACGGTGCTCAACGACTACCAGCGCGAGAACCGCATCAAGGGCGAGAACGACGTCTACGGCCCGAAGACCCAGGCCGTCCTCACTGCCGACCCGGGCTGCTGACCCCCAGCCACCTGGCTACTGCTCCCCGACTGCCGCGCCCCGGGCACGCGAACGGGCGGCGCCTGCCGATCAGCAGACGCCGCCCGTCGGTCACGCCGGGGGTGCCCCGGTCAGCCGGTGATCGCCCCAAAGATGCTGACGCCCGCCAGCACCACCATGATCGCCGCCGCCACGCGGATGATCAGCTTCATCGGCACGTACTTGAGCAGCTTCTGCCCGCCCACGATCGCTACCCCGCCGACCGCGCACAGCGCCAGCCAGGAGCCGACGCCCACGGCCAGCGGATCGGCGTACTTGGCGGCCAGGTTGGCGGTCATGATCTGGGTCAGGTCGCCGAACTCGGCGATCGCGACGACCACAAAACTGGCCCCGGCCACCCGCCAGAAGCTGTCCGAGGACGGCTCCTTGGCCGCGTGCTCGTCCTCGTCCCCGCCGCCGTGGAACAGCAGCATCGCCGCGCCGGCCAGGAACAGCGCGCCGGTGACGCCCTCCACCCAGCGGTGCGGCAGCAGCGACAGCAGGTGCCCTGCGACGAGCGCGATGCCCACCTGGAGGGCGAAGGCGGCGGCGATGCCCGCGAAGACGTAGCTCGCGCGGTACTTGGTGCCGAGCACCAGACTGGCCAGCGCGGTCTTGTCCGGCAGTTCGGCCAGGAAGATGATGCCGAAGGTCAACGCGGCAACGGTCAGACTCATGCGCCCGCCTCGCTGCGCTCGGCAGGGGCATTCGCCCAGACGCGCCTTTTGATGGCTCGTTCGCTTCGCTCACTCATCAGGGAGTTCCTCGGTCGGGCTGCCCGGCCTCCGCAGCTCCGTCAGGGGACGCCTCGGCCCGACAGCACTGGTCATGGTCACAGCACTGCGGCCGAAGGTCTCGCCGGCAACGCTCTGCGAGCGGTGCCCCGGGCGCCGGGCCCCTGGGGGCCAGTATGTCGACGGTCCGGTGGAGGGCTACTCCCCTTCAACGCGCCCAAGCCTACCGGACGGCGTCGACCGGCCCGACCGCCACCAGGCCTCGGCCGACCAGTTCCAGCACCACCACGATCGCCACCGACTCCACCGCCAGCAACCCGACCAGGACGAACAGCTGCACCGTCCCCGCCTGGGCGGGCGAGGCCCCGCCGAGCAGCATCCCGACGAAGGCCCCGGGCAGGGTGACCAGGCCGACCGTGCGGGTCTGGTCCAGCGCCGGGACGAGCGAGGTCGCCGCGGCCGTACGACAGATCTCCAGCCGCGCCTCGCGCTCCTCGAAGCCGAGCGCCAGTGCCGCCTCCACCTCGCCGCGCCGCTGCCGCAGCTCGTCCAGGGCGCGCCGCCCGGCCAGCGAGGTCGCGGTGAGCGCGCCGCCGATCAGGATGCCCGCGACCGGGATGACGGACAGGCCCTTGGCCGGCAGCAGCCCGACGCCCAGCAGCAGGGCGAGCACCGGCAGCACCCCGGCCCCGATCGGGGCGGCCGCCCAGACCCAGTCCGGCCCGGGGGTCATCCGTCGCCCGGCGGTGCGCACCGCGACCGTGAACATCAGCAGCACGAACAGCGCCGACCACCAGAGCGAGCCGACCACCCAGGTGATCACCACGGCGACGGCCGCCAGCTGCACCACCGCCCGCAGCCCGGCCCGCAGCACCGCGTGCCCGTGGCCGAGCAGCCCCCGCCCGGCCACCGCGACGGCGGCCAGCAGCAGGACGGCGGTGACCACCCCGAGCACCGGGGTGACCGGCAGCAGCTGGCCGCCGGACGCCGCGAGGCCCGAACCATCCGGCTCGCCGCCGGACGCCGCAAGGGGCATCAGATCCAGCTGGTGAACCACATCCGGTCCTGCCAGGACGACATCGGGATCACCTCCGCCGTGTACAGCGGGTAGAAGAAGGCGAAGCAGCCGACGATCGCCAGCACGACCGCCCCGGCCCCGATCGCGCCGATCCGGCGGCGCTCGCGGCTGCAGCCGGCCGGGCCGAGGATCGCGCCGAGCATCTGGGCGACGGCCAGGCACAGGAACGGCACCAGCACGACCATGTAGAAGGAGAAGATCGTCCGCTCCTGGTACCGGAACCAGGGCAGGTAGATCCCGGCGACCGCGCACAGCACCGCGCCCGAGCGCCAGTCCCGCCGGAAGAACCAGCGCCACAGCAGGTAGACCAGCGCGAGGCAGGCCGCCCACCACAGGAACGGCGTGCCCAGGCCCAGGATCTGCGCCGCGCAGCCGCCGGAGGAGGTGCAGCCGCGGGTGCCGTTCGGGACCTGCTCCCAGTACATGGAGACCGGACGGCCGTCGACCAGCCAGGCGAAGGGGTTGGACTGGTAGGTGTGCGGGGTGCTCAGGCCGGTGTTGAAGTCGTACATCTGCGAGTGGTAGTGCCACAGGCTGCGCAGGGGCGCGGGCACCCAGCTCATCGACACCTGCGGCAGCGGGATGCCGAGGAAGCTGTCCGGGGAGAGCCCGGCGCGGCCGTCGGCCCAGTGCCGGTCGTACCCGCCCTCGCCGTTGCCTCCGCTCGCCAGCCAGCCGCCCCAGGCGCCGACGTAGACCACCAGGGCGGAGCCGACCATGGCGAGGACGGCGGGTCCGGAGTCCCGGCGGAGCATGGAGCGCCAGGGGTGGCGGGCTCCCGCCCCGCGGCGGCCGGACTGGTCCCACAGGACGGTCAGGACGCCGAAGGCGGCGAGGATCGGGGCGCCGTTCCACTTGACCGCGCAGGCGGCGCCGACGAACACCCCGGCGGCGATCCGCCAGGGGCGCCACCCGAGCCGCACCAGGTCGCCGTCGGAGGCCGCCGCCAGCCGGGCGCGGGCGTGGTCGCGGTCGATCAGCAGGCTGCCGAAGGAGGCGAGCACGAAGAACATCTGGATGCCGTCGAGCAGGCCGACCCGGCTCATCACCAGTTGCAGGCCGTCCACCGACATCAGCAGCGCGGCGGTGCAGCCGACCAGCGTGGAGCCGAAGAGGCGGCGGCCGATCCGGGCGAGCATCAGCACGGTGACGGTGCCGAGCAGGGCGGTCATGAACCGCCAGCCGAAGGGGTGCAGACCGAACAGCTGCTCGCCGATCGCCATCACCCATTTGCCGAGCGGAGGGTGTGCGATGAACTCGGGCGCGGAGCCGAGCGGGATGGACTGCGGGACGGCCAGGATGTCGGCGTTGGCGTGGTCGGGCCAGGTGCCCTCGTAGCCCTGTCGGAGCAGCGACCAGGCGTCCTTGGGGTAGTACGTCTCGTCGAAGACGAAGGAGTTGGGGTAGCCGAGGTGCCAGAACCGCAGCAGGCCGGCGAAGAGCGCGACAGCGATCGGCCCGAGCCAGCCGGAGCGGTCGGCCGCCCAGCGGACCAGGCCCCCGCGCGGGGCCGGTGCTGGGGCGGCTGGGGCCGGGGCCGCCGGGGGGTGCGTGAGCGCCGCTTGCGTCATAGCCTCGCCGATTCGCCTGTCTGCTCTGCCCGGACCCCGGCGCAGTGGCCGGATCCGGGCGGTCAACAGCCACTGACACTATGTGGCGGTGGTCGCGAAGCCAAGCGCGACGGGCGCCGACCAGGTGACCTGGTCGGCGCCCGTTTCGAACGCTCGTGCGCGCCCTTCCGCTACGCGGCGGTCTGCAGCTCCCGGACCGGGACGGTGCGGACCACGGCCGGGGCGGCGTTGTCCTGCTCCGGCGTGAGGTACGGGCGCAGCCGCAGCGCCAGGGCCACGATCAGCAGCGTCGAACCCGCCATCGCCGCCAGGTAGAGCGGCCAGGTGCCGGAGCCGACCAGCAGCACGCCGACGGCCGGGCCGACCGCGATCGCGATCTGCTTCACCAGGGAGTACCCGGCGTTGTAGGTGCCCAGCAGCCGGGCCGGGGCGAGGTCGGCCACGATCGGGCCCATGGTGGGCGCGAGCAGCGACTCGCCGACGCCGAAGAGGGCGTAGATCGAGACGATGGCGACCGTGGCGGCCATGGTCTCGGTCCGGATCAGACCGGCCACCAGGGCCATCGCCCAGGCACCGAGCCAGACCAGGCCGGCCGCGGCCATCGCGGTGGTGCGGCGGCGGCGCGCGGTGATCCGCACCATGAACATCTGCAGCACCACGATGGTCAGCGCGTTGGCGCCGATCGCGAAGCCCAGCGTGGAGGGCGCGGTACCGACGGTGTCGGTGGCGAAGGCCGCGACGCCGGACTCGAACTGGCCGTAGCAGGTGAAGAAGATCAGCCCGGCGAGCACGCAGAGCCGCAGCATCGCCTTGTCGGCGACCAGCGCGCGCAGGCCGGTCGGGCCGTCGTTCTTCCCGTGGACGGCGGTCAGCTGGATCCGCGGCATCCGGGCGGTGCCGGTGACCAGGGCCAGGCCGAGGAACGTCACCGCCTCGATGGTGAACAGCCGGGTGAGGCTGGCCGGGTCGGCCACGTTCACGATCTGCCCGCCGACCAGCGCGCCGATGCCCATGCCCAGGTTGACCAGGGTGAACTGCAGCGCGAAGGCATGCGAGCGCGTCGCCGGCGTCGAGCAGCGGACGATCATCGTGGCGAGCGCCGGCTGGCAGGTGGTGACACCCGCGCCGAACAGGAAGGAGGAGACCAGCAGGGCCGGGGTGCCGGTGGCGTGGCCGAAGGCGAACGCGCCGGTGGCGGCGAGGGCCGTACCGGCCAGCAGCACCGGACGGGGGCCGTACCTGTCGATGCCGCGCCCGGTGAACGGCAGGACGGCGAGGGCCGCCAGCGCGAAGACGGTGAACACCATCCCGGCCGCCAGCGAGCCCAGCCCGCGCACCTGGTCCACGTACACGAACATGTAGGGCATCGTGAATCCGCTGCCGAACGCACTGAGCGCGTTGCCGATCTGGACGCGGCGCAGCGGGCCGCCCGCCCCGCCTCGCTGCTGCCTCTGCTGCTTCACCGTGCCGACCACCGTGCACATCCCTTCCTGGCTTCAACTGGATACTCTTAAGTCCAGAAGATTTCAGAGCTAAAGTTTGACGAGATAAAGTCTTAGCACCAGAAGGCTGCGGAGTCAAAGGCTTAAGGAGTGCACGCTCGTGCGACACTGGTCCGCATGACTACGGACAAGCCGGCGCCGGCTGCCGACAAGCCCGCCCCGGCCACCCCCCTGGAGTTCGGCATCGCCGAGCAGGTCGCCCTCTACCAGCGGGAATTCCCCACCGTGGACCCCCAGGTGGAGACCATCGTGCAGACCCTCAACCGGGTCTCCCGGCGGATGGGCGTGGCGTACGACCGGCAGCTGACTGTGCTCGGAATCACCTCCGCCGAGTGGGAGGTGCTCAAGGCCCTGGTGGTCTCCGGCAGCCCGTACCGGCTGGGACCGGGCGAGCTGGCCAAGCGGCTCGGGCTCACCCCGGCGGCGATGACGCACCGGATCGACCGGATGGTCGCCGACGGCCTGGTCACCCGGGAGCGGGACGAGTCCAACCGGGTGCGGGTGATCATCGAGCTGACCGAGACCGGCCGCGACAAGTGGCTGGAGTCGATGCGGATGGCGGCGGTGTTCGAGGAGGAGCTGCTCCAGGACGTCGTGGGCGAGGAGCGCACCGCGCTCTCCGGCCTGCTGGCCCGGATGCTGCGCCGGATCGAGGAGAGCCAGCCGGACGCCCTCGGCCGCACCGCCGACCTGGGCTAGCGGGCAAGGGGGCCGGCGGGCGAGAGGGCCGCCGGACGAGAGGGCCGGGCCGGCGGATTTTCGTTGGCATTCGGCGCTCGAGGCGGCCGGCTTCGAGGTGACCTCCACGGGCGACGGTTCGGGCCTCGCCGAGAAGGGCGAGAACAACCTGCTGATCACCGGCTCGTCGACCACGATCACGGTCACCTACGCCAAGATCTGAGCGGCCGGACACGACGGGCGGCCCCGGACGAGTTCATGCTCGTCCGGGGCCGCCCGCGTTCGCCGCGAGGGTCCGTCAGGCCCCTCGCCCGCTCGGTGGTGCGTGCGTGCGTGTGTCAGCAGGGGCCGTTGTCGGCCCAGACGCCCCACTGGCCGCTCAGGCTCGGGTCCTCGCCCTTGGTCCACCACTTGTTGGTGTAGTAGTGGCCCTTCCACGAGACCTTGGTGCCGCCGGCCGCGTAGGTGGCGTTCGGGTCCCAGCTCGGGGCGGCCGCGCAGGTGGCCGGCGGGGTCGGGGTGCCGGTGGGGGTGCCCGTCGGCGTGCCGGTGGGGGTGCCGGTCGGGGTCGGCGTCTGGGTCGGGGTCGGCGTGCCGGTCGGCGGGGCCGGGCAGCCGGCGGCGGAGCCGTTGGTGGCGCTCACCATCTTGTCGAACAGGGCGGTCTTGGTGCCCAGGTCGTACAGCGAGAAGGCGAAGGAGCCGCCGAGGCCGTTGCAGTGCGCGTAGTCGATCTTGGCCTGGATCGACCGGGCGTCCTCACCGCTCCAGAAGGTGGTGCCGTCGTAGAAGTACGTGGCCTTGGCGTCGTCGTCCCAGAAGGTCTTGGACGGGTTGTCGACGAAGCCCGCGAGCTCCTTGAACATCTGGATGCCGGGGACGTTGCCGGACATCGCCGCACCGGCCGCCGGGCTGGTGGCGGGCTGGAAGAGGCCGTTCTTGCCGTTGTTCTGGACGCCGGTCCAGCCCCGGTAGTAGAACGGCACACCCATGTTGATCTTGTTGGCCGGGAAGCCGCCGGGGATGCCGTACTGCGCGTCGCCGACCGTCCACGCCTTGATGGCGTTGTCGATCGAGTACTTGCCGTTGCCCGGCTTGGCCGGGGTCGACGGGTCGTTCGGGCCGGAGTAGAGCGGCGCCTGGTGGTTGGTCGGACCCTGCGGGTCCCAACCGCCGTGCATGTCGTAGGTCATGACGTCGAGGAAGGTCAGGTACTGACCGATCTTGTCGGTCTCGACGTTCATGATCTTGTCCTGGCCGGCGCCGACCGCCGCCGACAGGGCGTAGGTCTTGCCGTCGGCCTTGCCCTGCGCGTCCAGCTGGGTGCGGAACTCCTTCAGCAGCGCCGTGAAGTTCTGCTTGTCGGCCGGGCTGGAGATGTTGCCGGCGTGACCGCCGCCGCCCGGGTACTCCCAGTCGATGTCGACGCCGTCGAAGATGCCGGCCGCCGAGCCCGCGCCGCCGTAGCCGGCGTCGGTCGGGAGGTTGCCCTTGACGAACATGTCGAGGCAGGACGACACCAGGTGCTTGCGCGAGGCGTCCGTGGCGGCCGCCGACGAGAAGTACTTGGAGTAGGTCCAACCGCCCAGCGAGATCAGGATCTTGAGGTTGGGGTTCTTCGCCTTCAGCTTCTTCAGCTGGTTGAAGTTGCCGGCGATCGGCTGGTTCCAGACGTCACCGACGCCGTCGACCGAGATGTCCGCGCCGAAGCTCTTCTGGTAGTCGGCGAACGCGTCGCCCGCACCGTCGCCCGCGTTGGGGTTGTTGTCGTTCGTGTCGGCGGCCTTGGTGGCCTCGAAACACCCGAGGTCGCTCGGGTGGATGTTGGCGAAGTCGTAGATCAGGTAGTCCAGCTTCCCGGCCACGCCGGTGTCCTGGATCGTCTTGGGGTAGTAGCCGTTCGCGTAGATCGACCACTGGTCGAAGTAGGCGACCTTGATGCCGCCGCTGGTGGCGGGCGCGCCGCTGCTGTTGGTGGTCGCGGCGTTGGCCGCGCCGCCGCCGGACAGCGCGAGGCCCGCGCCGAGCAGGAGGGAGGCGGTGGTGCCGGCCGCGATGGCGGCCAGGCTCTTCGGGCGGCGTCGGCGACCGCCCTGCGGAGCCGGGGTCCCGGCCCTTTCGATGTGTGAGCGCAGCATGGGTGCGTGACTCCTGGTTGTGGGGGTTCCCGCCGCGCCGGGGGCGCGCGTCCGGGGTGGGGCCGGACGACCGGGACATGACAGGAATGGGTGGGGAATCGTGCGGGATCAGGCCATGACGGACGCCGGGATGCGCCGAACCGGCGCCGACGACACAAGGCCGTCGGCGCCGGTTCAGGGGCTCCCTGCACCTGGGCAATAAAAATGGACTAGACCAACTCGCCCGTCAAGGGGTCCCGTTGGGCCTTGAGTCCCGCTTAAGGTTCCACCGCCCGCGCGCCGAGCCGAGCGTCAGCGCCAGGCGCCATTACCAGGCGTCACTACCGGGCGTCAGTACCGGACGGCGTTGGCCACCTCGGCCTTGACCGTGCCGGAGAGGTCCCGGTTGCTGCGCCCGGTGGCCTGGGCGCTCTGCCCGGCGGCCACCTCCTGGACGGTCACCGCGGTCGCGTCGAGCACCTTGCCGGACCCGTCGGTGAAGTTCAGCTGGATCACGTACCGGTACGACTGCTGGCCGTGGTTGGTGACGGTCAGCTGCACCTGCGCCTTGCCGTCCGAGCCGGTGGTCACCTCCCCGGCGGTCACGTCCGCCTTGGCGTCCAGCCCGCCCTTGATCCCGGCCACCGCCGAGGAGGCGGCCGACACCGCCGCCGAGGCCTGCGCCTCCGCCGAGGCGATCACCGCGCCGGCCCCGCCGGCCGCCGAGGCCAGCGCCGAGGCGGCGGAGGCGGCGGCGCTCGCGCCCTTCTCCACCGCGGACGCCGCCTCGGAGGCCACACTGCTCGCGCTCTTGCTCGAGGAGCAGCCCGCCAACGCCGCCGCACCGAGCACGGCGGCGGCCAACATCCCGGCCACCGCCAGCCGTTGACGGCGCAGCGGGGGAGCATCCAGGTCCTGCACGGTGACCCTCGGGCTCGGGGAGGCGGCCCGGGTGAGCGGCCGGCGGCCCAGGTGGTCCAGGTGGTCGATGCGATCGATGCGGTCCATGCGGTCCCTCGTTTCCGGTGGGCCGGTTCCGGTCTGCCGGTTCCGGTCGGTTCCGGTCACCGTCCGGTTCCGGTCGGCGCCGGGCTGCCCGGCACGCCTCCCCGCCCACCATCCGAGGGCCCGGAGGCAGCCGCCAGCAGGGCTGCTGCCTCCGGGTGACCGCGCGTGGAGCACCGGACGGGCCGCGCGGCCCGTCAGGACAGCCCGGAGCCCTCCTGCTCGTCCGCCTCCACCGCGGCCCGCTCCTCGCGCAGCCGCACCACGTGCCGGCGCCGCGCCACCACGCCGTACGCGCCGGCCGCGCTCGCCACGAAGGACAGCACGCCGACCCCGGGCCGGTCGAAGACGTGCCCGGTCAGGTGGTCCAGCGAGTACCGCCCGGCGCCGGACAGGCCGATCGCCAGCCCGGTCGCGCCGAGGAAGGCCGGGTACTCGTAGCCGCCGGACATGGCGAAGAAGCCGGCCGGGGCGTGCACCGCCACCGCGCCCGCCATCGTCCCGGCCACCACCGCGCCGGCCGCCGGCGTGGCCAGTCCGGCCACCAGCAGCGCCCCGCCGCCCGCCTCGCCGAGGCCGGCCGCGATCGCGCTCTCCCGAGCCGGATGGAAGCCCATGTGGTCCATCGCCTGGGTGGTGCCCTCCAGGCCGCCACCCCCGAACCAGCCGAACAGCTTCTGGGTGCCGTGCGCGATCAGCACCCCGCCGACCGCGCTGCGCAGGGCCAGCAGGCCCAGGTCCTTACGGTTCAGGCACATGTCGCATCCTCGATTCCGCGGCGGAGTGGTCCCGGCCGGTGGTCGTCCCGGCGGGACCCGCCGGCATGGCGGTCCTGCCTCCATAGCAACCGAGAGCGCCCACGCGTTCGAGCTGGGGCCGCCATCCGGGCGAATTCACCGCCGACCGGGAATGAACCGCGGACAGGGAATGGACCGCCGGCCGGGGAGACCCACGCCACGCCCGGTCGCGGGGCGTGGCGGACCGGCCGCCCCGGACGCCACGGTCATGCTGGGCGCATGTTCGTCTTCAACCTGAGCAGCGCGTTCATCACCTTCTTCGCCGTGGTCGGCCCGCCGAAGACCCTGCTGTCCTTCGCCCGGCTGGCCACCACCCGCAGCACCCGGGAGCTGCGGCGGCTGGCGGCGTGGAGCACGGTCATCTCGGCGGTGATCGGCCTGGTGCTCGGATTCACGGCGGACGAGGTCAGCACCCTGTTCCACATCAGCGACCAGTCGCTGCAGCTCGCGGGCGGGCTGATCTTCTTCATCTACGCGGTCGCGCTGGTCTTCGGCGTCCACCTCGGCGGCGACGGCGAGGAAGGCGATCACCTGCCGAACCCGCTGGTGGACGGCATCCGCGAGCTGCTCCTGCCGTACATCGCCAGCCCGCTCGCGGTGACCGCCGTCCTGGTCGCCTCGCTCAACCACGACGACTGGGGCTGGAAGACCGCCGTCGCCGGGGCGTACGTGGCCGTCACCATGATCAACTACGTCTGCGTGGCCCTGCTCGCGCCGCTGCTGCAGCGCTCCCACCGGACCTCGCTGGAGGTGCTCTCCCGGCTGCTCGGGCTGCTGCTGGCGGCGGTCGGCGTGGAGCTCTTCCTGGAGGGCCTGTCCGGGCTCGGGGTGCATCTGCCCGAGGCGCGTTGAGCCCGGACCCACACAGGGCCGGGCAGCGGGTCAGGCCGCGGCCAGCCTCGCCAGCACCTCGCCGATCCGCTCGCGCACCAGCGGGTCGGCGATCAGCCCGTCCGGGCCGACCGCCCCGCGCTCCAGCGGGATCCGGACGCAGGCCTCGTCCACCACGGCCGCGCCGGTGTAGCCGAGGACGGTGCGCAGGGTGGCCTCGGCGCCGCTGCCGCGGCCCGGTCCGGCGGCGTTGATCCAGGCGGTGGGCTTGTCCGAGATCTCGACCCCGCCGACCGTCCAGTCCAGGAGGTTCTTGAAGGAGCCCGGGAGCGTCCCCGCGTACTCGGGCGTGCAGACCAGCAGCGCGTCGGCCGCCTCGATCGCGGCCCGCAGCGCGACCACCGGCTCCGGCAGCGGGTCGGTGTCGTGGTCCGGGTTGAAGTGCGGCAGCCCGGCCAGCCCGGCGTAGTACGTGGTCCGCAGGCCCGGGGCGGCGGCGGCCACGGCAGCCGCGGTGCGCAGCACGGTCTCGTTGGTGGACCCGGCCCGCAGGCTCCCCGGCAGCAGCAGGATGTGGCGCTCGTTCGACATGCGGGGGAACCTACTCCTTGACGTCCACGTCAAGGCCAACGGCCTCGGCCTGCGCTCCCGGCCCGCGCTCCCAGCCGGCGCTTGCGGCCCGTGCTCCGGGCCCGCGCTCCCGGTCAGCGCGGCGCCAGCGGCCGCCACGGCACCGGGCTGGAGAGGATCATCGAGCTGGACGGCTGGCCGTAGCCGCCGAGCCGGTCGCAGAGCGCCTCGAACTCGGCCATCGTCGGCACCGCGACCAGCAGCACGCAGCAGGCCCCGCCGGTGACCCGGTGCAGTTGGAGCACCTCCGGCCAGGTCGGCACGTCGGGGTCGCGCAGTACGCAGCGCGGGCCGTAGCACTGGATCTGCACCAGGGCGGTGATCGGCAGCCCGGCCCGGGTCGGGTCCACATGGGCGTGGTAGCCGCTGATCACCCCCTCGGACTCCAGGCGGCGGACCCGTTCGGCCACCGCGGGTGCGGACAGGCTCACCCGGCGGGAGAGTTCGTTGTACGAGAGCCGGGCATCGGCCTGCAGCTCGGCCAGCAGGCGGCGGTCGACGGCGTCCATGGCGGCTCCCCGGGTGGTCGGGATCAGTGGTCGGGATCAAGGGAATTTCATTCGTAAAGCGAATCGGCTGAACGCCTCGCGAATGACAGCTGCAACGGCGGTTGCGGTGTCCGTCGACCATTCAAGCGGGAGCCACCACCGCCGCACAATGGGCATCCCGGTGGAACCAGGCAGTCCGTCTGGTTCACGGGAGCGGGCGACGTGGCCCGGACGGAGCAGGAGGCATCGGGATGGGGCACGACACGGTGGAGACACCCAACCTGTCGTTCGGTCGGGGCGGGGCGCCGGTTCGGAGCACCCCGTACGCCCAGTACGCCCGCCTGGACGAGCTGCACAGCCTGCAGCACCCGCGCAGCAAGGAACCCGCCGAGCTGTCGTTCATCGTCACCACCCAGGTGATGGAACTGCTCTTCGACCTGCTGCGGCACGAGTGGACGATCGCCCGGCAGGCACTGCGCGAGGACGACCTCCCCACCGCGCTCGCGGCGCTGCGCCGGGGCACCCACGCACAGAACGTGCTGGTGGACTCCTGGGACCTGCTGGCCACCATGACGCCGCACGAGTTCAACTCCTTCCGCTCGCTGTTCGGCGAGGCCTCCGGCTTCCAGTCCGCGGCCTTCCTGCACCTGGAGTTCCTGCTCGGCAACAAGAACGCCGCGCTGCTGAAGATGTACGACGGCATGCCGCACACCCAGGACGAGCTGGTCGAGGCGCTGCGCTCCCCCGGCCTGTACGACGAGGTGCTGGCGCTGCTGGCGCGGCGCGGCCTGGAGCTGCACCCGGAGTCGTCCGAGCAGCGCTACCACCCGTCCGAGGAGGTCGCGGCGGCCTGGCGCCGGGTGTACACCGAGCCGGAGTTCGCCGCGCTGCAGCCGCTCGGCGAGGCCCTGCTGGACGTCGCCGAGCGGGTCACCCGCTGGCGCCAGCGGCACCTCTCGGCGGTGAAGCGGACCATGGGCGGCAAGCCCGGCTCGGGCGGCTCGAGCGGGCTGACCTGGCTGCGCAAGTCGGCCGAGCAGGACGTGTTCCCGGAGCTGTGGACGATCCGGAACGAGCTGTGACGGGACGGTCCGTCACGGCGCGAGAAGTGACGGGAAGTGCAGTGACGGGAAGAGCAGTGACGGGAAGAGCAGTGAGCGAGGGGAACGAGGGAATGGGCATGACCACGCGCGAGGACTGCGCGGCGCTGGACGCCGTCGACCCGCTGGCGGCGTTCCGCAAGGAGTTCGCCCTGCCGGACGGGGTGATCTACCTGGACGGCAACTCGCTGGGCGCACTGCCCGTGCGCACGCCCGAGCGGGTGCGCCAGGTCGTCGAGGAGGAGTGGGGCCGGGAGCTGATCCGCAGCTGGAACGACGCCGGCTGGTTCGAGCAGCCGTACCGGCTGGGCCGGCGGATCGCGCCGCTGATCGGGGCCGATCCGGCGGAGGTGGTCGTCTGCGACACCACCTCGGTGAACCTGTTCAAGGTGCTGTCGGCCGCGCTGCGGCTGCGCCCGGGCCGGGGCACGGTGCTCGGCGACGCCGAGGCCTTCCCGACCGACCTGTACATCGCCGAGGGCGTGACCGGCCTGGTCGACGGCGCGCGCAGCGTGCTGATCCGGCCGGAGGACCTGGACCGGCACCTGGACGGGGACGTCGCCGCGGTCGTCCTGTCGCACGTCGACTACCGCACCGGCGAGCTGCTGGACATGCCCGGGATCACCGCCCGGGTGCAGGCCGCGGGCGCACTGATGATCTGGGACGTGTGCCACGCGGTGGGCGCGCTGCCGGTCGAACTCGGCGCCGCGAACGTGGACTTCGCGATCGGCTGCACCTACAAGTACCTGAACGGCGGCCCCGGTTCGCCGGCCTTCCTGTACGTCGCCGAGCGGCACCTGGCGGCCGGTCCGCTGCAGCCGCTGAGCGGCTGGTTCGGACACGCCCGCCCGTTCGCCTTCGAGCCCGGGTACGACCCCAAGCCGGGCATCGGCCGTTTCCTGACCAGCTCGCCCTCGCTGCTCGGCCAGGCGGCCCTCGAAGCCTCCCTGGACATCTGGGAGCGGGCCGACCTCGCGGCGGTTCGGGCGAAGAGCCTGGCGCTGACCGATCTGTTCATCTCACTGACCGAGGGCCTGGACGGGATCGAGGTGGTGACCCCGCGCGAGCACGCCCGGCGCGGCAGCCAGGTCGCCCTGCGGCACGCCGACGGCTACCCGGTGGTGCAGGCGCTGATCGAGCGCGGGGTGATCGGCGACTTCCGCGCGCCGGACCTGATGCGCTTCGGCTTCACCCCGCTCTACCTCTCGTACACCGAGGTCTGGGACGCCGCCCGCCAGCTGGCGGAGGTACTGGAGAGCGGCGAGTGGCGGGCAGAGCGCTTCTCCCGCCGGGGCGAGGTGACGTAGCGGTCGACCCGGCGTACCCGAGCGGCTTCCGAACCACCGGACTGATCGTCAAGTTCCGGACAGGGCAATGCCGTTCGGGGCATCGGCACCGTGACGGACGTCATGTCCGGGTGGAGTTCCAGCGCGATCGACCCCGGGGAGACCCCTGATTGACGGAACGTCGGACTCAGGGGGGTCGCGTGAACCTCGAACTCAAGCCCGAACCGGTCGTGCTCCTCGGCCTGGCTCAGTTCTTCCTGATCCTGTGGATACTCGGCCGGCACCTGCTCCCCCGCATCGAGCGGGTGCAGGCCGAGCGTCGGGAGATCACCGAAAGCCGGACGGGACGCGCCGAGACCCTGCACGCCGAGGCCGCGGCCGTCCGGGACGCCCACCTGCGGGAACTGGCCGAGGCCCGGCACGAGGCAGCCCGGATCCGGGAGGACTACGCCGAGCGCGGCGCGGCGGCGATCGCCGCGGCCCGCGCGGAGGGCCTCCGCGACCGGGACGAACTGCTCGCCACCGCCCACCCGCGGATCGCCGCCGACCGGGCCGCGGCCACCGACCGGCTCCGCCGGGACGTCGGCGAACTGGCCGTCGCCCTGGCCGGGCGGGTGATCGGCGAGCCGGTGCACGCCGTCGCCGCCCGGCGCCGCACGGTGGACCGCTTCTTCGAGGCGAACTAGCCTTTTCAGCCGGTCAGTTCGGCCACCAGCTTCCGGTAGGTGTCGAAGGCCGGCTTGCGCGAGTAGTCGTCGCGCAGCAGGCCGAAGTGGTGGAACAGCCCCGCACCCGCGCTGTCGGCGTCCCGCAGGGCGAAGAACGCGTAACCGGTAACGGCGAGTTCGGCGGCCAGCCCGGCGACCGTCCGGACCAGCTCCTCGACCACCTCGGCCTGCCGCGCCTCGCTCCGCCCGGGGCCGGTGGGCCACCCGTTCTCGCAGATCCGCACCGGTACGGCGGGCCCGATACCGGCCCTGGGCAGCAAGTCGCGACGGAATCCGGTGACCACCGCCCGTACCGCGTCGGCGAGTCCGCCGGGCGGGACGGGCCCGAAGACGTCCGGGTAGAAGTCCAGGCCGACGTAGTCCAGGGCGCGGTGGAAGCGCTCGTCGGCGAGCTTTCCGAGCTCGGGCCAGAAGGTGTCCGCGGGATCGAAGGACGGCACCGCGTTGAAGCCGACGGCCAGGTGGTCGTAACCGCGGGCCAACGCCTCCTCCTTGGCCGCGACCACGCCGGCCACCAGCGCCCGGCGGACGTTCGGGATGCTGCCGTCCACGGGCGGCAGGTCGAGGTTGGGCTCCTCGCAGATCTGGAGCAGGGCGACGCGGTGGCCCTCGGCCCGGACCGTGCTCCGGACGAAGTCCAGCCAGCCCGCCAATTCCCCGCTGCGGTCACGGTACTGGAGCACCAGGTCGAGCCTCCGGCCGTCCACGGCGTACTGCTCGGGCCGATCGGGGGCTTGCGCCGAGTCCGCGTACGAGCGGTAGGCGCGGACCAGGAACTCTGGTGCGTCGCCCTGGAGTTCGCGCAGCGCCGCAGTGATCAGCGCCGGGTCGTCGGGGCGGACGGGAGCGAGCACGCCGGTGTCGTCACCGAGCAGTCCGCCGGGATAGATGCCGAAGGTGAAGGTCATGCCGCGACCATACCCGATATTTTTGGTGTCACTGCAAGTTTGCTGCGACACCATGATTCTGGCATAGGATCCCGCCATGGGACTTCGCGAACTCAAGAAGCAACAGACCCGGGAGCTCCTCGCCGACACCGCCATGGGCCTGTTCGCCGAGCGCGGGTTCGACCAGGTCACGGTGGTCGAGGTGGCCCGGGCCGCCGGGGTCTCGCCCAACACGGTCTTCAACTACTTCCCGACCAAGGAAGACCTGTTCTTCGACCGGCAGGACGCCGTGGTCGCCCACTTGGCCGAGGTGGTCCGGCGCCGCCCGGCCGGCAGCTCCGCCGTGGCCGCCGTCCGGGCCGACCTGCTGGCCGCCCTCGAGGACGGGGAACCGACGGTCGGACTGAACCCTGGGATGGCGGCGTTCTGGCGGATCGTCGCGGACAGCCCGGCACTCCGGGCCCGGCTGCTGGAACTCGGCGAGCAGGCCGAGGCGGCACTGGCAGCCGTCCTGGCCGAGCAGTCGGGAGCCGCCGAGGACGACCCGCTCCCCCACGTGGTGGCCGGAGCCATCGCGGGGGCCCACCGCGCGGTGCTCGGCGAGATCCGGCGGGCCATGGTGGCCGGCGAACCGGCCGCCGCCGTCCGGACGCGAGTCCGGGCGGCGGCGGAGCAGGCATTCGACCTGCTCGCCTCGGGGCTCGCGGACTACCCGGCGCAGCGGTAGACCCCGCCTTCGGCCTCCCGTCGGCCCGCCCCCGGCTGCTCCGCGCCGGAGCCCGGGACGGCGCAGGCCGCCCGGTCGGATCGACGCGGGCGACCTGGGCCGATGGTCAGCTCTTCAGGTGTTCAGCCGTTCTGCTCTTCGGCCGGTCAGCCGTTCTGCTCTTCAGGTGCTCAGCCGTTCAGCCGTCCCGTACGGGCCGTCAGCCGTGGCGGCCACGGCGGCGGGCGGCCATCACGGCCAGACCGCCGAGGCCGAGCAGGCCGACGCCCGCCAGGCCGAAGACCACCGGGGCGTTGCCCGCACCGGTGGAGGGCAGCTCACCGCCCCCACCGGGGTGGTGGCTGGTCGGGTGACCGGTCGGGTGGTGGCCGGTCGGATGGTGGCTGGTCGGGGCCGGGTGCGCGCTCGATGTCGAAGCGCTGGCCGACGGCGAGTGGTGACTCGGGCTCGGGGAGGTGGGCATCGGCGAGGTCGGGCTCGGAGACGTCGGCGAGGGAGGCGTCGGGGACGGGGACGTCGGCGACGGCGAGGTCGGTGACGGAGACGGCGAGGTCGGCGACGGGCTCGGCGTCACCGTGCACTCCGGCAGGTCCCCGTCGAACGGGTAGCTGTGGATCTCGTAGCCGCCGGTCCCCGTGTGGATCAGGTTGCCCGCCAGGTACACCCGACCGTTCATGCCCGGCTGGGCGATGATGGTGGTGCCGCCCGGGTTGCCGGCCAGGACCGAGCCCTGGAACTGGGCGCCACCGAGGATCTGGGCCGTGGTCGCGGTGGGGAAGTTGTACATCAGCTTCGAGCGCAGCTCGGTGGTCTGGTCCCCTGCCAGGCCGGTGCCCGTGTAGGTGTTGATGATCGGGCTGTCGCCGAGCATGTTCACCACGACGGTGGCGCCGGCCGGGATGCGGTTGAAGACCAGGCCGATCTGCCGCCCGGCCGGCGAGGCGAGGTTCCGGGTGACGTTGAAGACCTGCTTCGCGCTGGTCCCGTCGCCGGTGAAGGTCGCCGTGCTGGAGGAGATGTCGACGGTGCCGGTCGCGGTGGCCCGCCCCACGCAGTCGGAGACCTCTTCGATCCGGGTGAGCACGGTCCGGTACGGCGCGGCGGCGTTGGAGTCCTGGATCGACTGGCCGGTGGGATCGATGTTGACGGTGCCGGTCACGCTGCCGGCGTGGCGCAGGTTGCCGAACGCCTGGCCGTGGGAGTCGCTGCCACCGATGAGGACGGTGTTGCCGGTCCTGACGTCGGCGTTCCCGCCGGTGGTGACGAAGTCGCTGCCGTTGGGCGGGACGACGCGTGAACCGACGCCGACGACGCCCATGTTGTAGACGCCGCCGCCGTTCTTGTCGACGGCCAGGTTTCCCAGCGTGACGATCTTGCCCTCGGCCTCGGCGGCGCGGCCGTTCACAATGTAGTTGCCGCCGGTGAAGACGTTGATGGTGGCGTCCCGTCCGGTGAAGTCGCCGTTGTTCGACGGCGGCCAGGTGCCGGGGCAGTCGGGTCCGGTGCAGGCGCCCAGCGGCGGGGCCAGCGGAGCGGCCGAACCGACCGTCAGCACGGCGGCCGGCGGCAGCGCGGCGACGGCTGTCGCCACCGCGACGCGGACGGCCCGGCGGCTGCGGGTGGCGGGTGTTCTCACGGCGGTCGTTCGGTGATCCGGCGAACCGGTGGCCTGCCCCATCGACTGTTCCTCCGCGCAGAGAAAAGGGCAGGTTCGGATGACCTGCCATGGTCCGTGTGATCTGCTGGCGGTCCCACAAATCCGGGATATCCAACCCTATATCGGACTATTCGCACCCTATGGACCCTCAGGTCCGATCCGGAATTCTTACGAACGGCCCAGCGATCTCCCGGGTGCGCTCCCCTGCCCGCGAAGCTCTAGGTTGGAGTCATGACCACCGAGGCCCAGGACCAGAGCGCGCCGCTCGTCGCCGTCGCGTCCGCCGACGCCGTGCTGCGGCACCCCGAGGCGGGCGAGCACCTGCTGACCGCTCTCGAACGGGAACGCGCCGCGCGTTTCCGGCACGAGTCGGGGCGGGTCGACTTCACCGCCGGGCACCTGCTGGTCCGGCTCTGCGCCGCGCGGCTGCTCGGTGTCCCGGCGGCGGGCCTGGTGCTCGCCCAGCAGTGCCCGGACTGCGGGCTCGCCGACCACGGCAAGCCGTACCTGCCGGACCACCCCGGGGTGCACGTGAGCCTGTCGCACACCCGGGGCGTGGTCGCGGCGGGCGCCGGCTACCGGCCGATCGGCGTGGACGTCGAACTGTCCGGCCGCGGCGGCTCGCTGCGGGCGGTCGCCCGCCGGGTACTGGCCCCGGCGGAGCTCGCCCTGGTCGAGGCGGACCCGGAGCCGGACCGGGCGTTCCTGCGGCTGTGGGTGCGCAAGGAGTCGCTGATCAAGATCGGGCGGGCCACCCTGGACACCCTCGGCCGGATCGACCTCTCCGCCCTGCCGTTGGCCGTACCGCCGGGGGCGCCGGTGCGCAGCCGGTACGAGGACCTGCACCTGATCGACTGGACCGACCCGGAGCACGGCGCCGCCGTCGCGGCGGTCAGCACCGCCGCGCCGCGGATCGTGGAGCTGACGGCCGCGGGCTGAACCGCGGGCCCGGGCTCTCGCCACCGCCGACCCGAGCGGCGGGCCCGTGGATAAGCGGTGTTAGCGTGCCTGCTCGTGGGCGCGCCGACCGCGCGCGCCCGCTTCCCAGCTGCCCACCGGATCCAAAGGGTGCCCCGCCATGGCCAAGTTCCTGCTGAGCCTGCACGTCCTCGTGTCGGTCCTGTTCATAGGCCCGGTCGCGGTCGCCGTCAGCATGTTCCCGCGCCGGGCGAAGGCCGCGCTGG
The DNA here is from genome assembly GCF_055575755.1 of Kitasatospora sp. NPDC034035. NCBI lineage: Bacteria > Bacillati > Actinomycetota > Actinomycetes > Kitasatosporales > Streptomycetaceae > Kitasatospora > Kitasatospora sp. NPDC034035. The sequence goes on from NZ_JBVISA010000028.1 coordinate 102,001, forward strand.
CCGGCGGGCCGGACCAGGCCTCCGACGCGGGCGTGCTGCGCGTCCTGCACCGGATCACCCAGGTCTACGCGCTGCTGGGGGTCGCGGTGCCGGTTCTGGGCATCGGCCTGGCCCAGGTGATGGACGTGATGGGCCAGTCCTGGGTGATCGTCTCGATGGTGCTGACCGCGATCGCCGCGCTCTCGCTGCTGCTGTTCGTGCTGCCCGGCCAGCAGGCCGCCGTGGAGGCGCTCGGCCTCGACCCGGCGGACGAGCAGCGCGCCAAGGCCGTCAACGGCCTGCGCCTGCTGCCGATGACGGCCGGGGTGTTCAACCTGCTGTGGGCCGTGGTCGTGGTCCTCATGGTCATCCGGCCGGGCTCCAGCACCGGCGTCTGATCCCTCCGGATCCCCCGGATCCCCCGGATCCCCGCCGTCCCCCTGCCCACCCGGCCTCACCCGGCCCCGTCCGGCCCGTCCGGTCCGTCCGGTCCGTCCGTGCCCCCTCGCCCCTCGCCCCCTCCCGCCGACCGGGCTTGTTCGAGTACCGTCCTGGGCCATGACGATCATGGCGGGCATGGGCAGCCCGACGGGAACCGGCGTCGGCCCGCTGCTGCGCGGCTGGCGGGAACGACGACAGCTCAGCCAACTGCAACTGGCGCTGCGGGCGGACTCCTCGGCCCGGCACCTCAGCTTCGTGGAGAACGGCCGCTCCCGCCCGAGCCGGGAGCTCCTGCTGAGGCTGGCCGAGCAGTTGGACGTCCCGGTGCGTGAGCGCAACACCCTGCTGCTCGCGGCCGGCTACGCCCCGCACTACCCCGAGACACCGCTGGACGACCCCTCGATGGACGCGCTGCGCGGCGGCGTGGAGCGGCTGCTGGCCGCCCACGACCCGTACCCGGCGGTCGTCGTCGACGGGAGCTTCCGGGTACTGGCGGCCAACCGCTCGCTCGGACTGCTCCTGGACGGGGTCGCCCCGCACCTGCTGGAGCCGCCGCTCAACGCGATCCGGGTCACCCTGCACCCGGACGGGCTGGCGCCGCGCATCGTCAACCTGCGGCAGTGGCGCCACCACCTGCTGGAGCGGATGGAGCGCCAGCTGGAGCTGGTCCGCGCCGAACCGCTGCGGCGGCTGTACGAGGAGGTCCGCGGCTACCCCGAGCCGGCCGACGACCCGGCGCAGGACGCGGCCGGGGACGGCTTCCCGTTCGCGCTACCGGTCCGGATCCGCCACGACGGGCGGGTACTGTCCTTCCTCTCCACCATCGCGACCTTCAACACCCCGCTGGACGTGACCGTCTCCGAGCTGGCCATGGAGACCTTCCTCCCGGCCGACGCGGCGACGGTGCGGTTCCTGCAGTCCGCGGTGGGGCCGGAGCGTCAGCTGTAGCGGGCGCTCCCACCGTTGCGGCTGTTCCCGCCCTTGCCGTCGTTCCCGCCCTTGCCGTCGTTCCCGCCGCTGCGCCCGCTCCGGCGCAGGGCGGTGAACTGCAGGACGGCGAACAGGCCGACCGCCGCGGCCTGCACCGGGATCCAGACGAAGCCGGCGGTGGTCGGCTCCAGCCACGCCTCCATCGCCACCAGGCTGAGCACCACCCAGGCCAGGTTGAGGTCGATCACCGTCCGCACGCCCAGCGGCGGCGGCTGCCGACGGGCCGCCAGCGCGCCGACCGCGACCGCGTAGACGGCGAGGAGGGCCCCGAGGCCGAGCAGGGTGGCGCGGCCGAGGCCGAGCAGCTCACCGAGCGGGCCCGGGAAGGCCAGGTAGGCCAGGCCGTTGCCGCCGGTGACCAGGGCGTCCAGGGCGAGGACGCCGCGCACCGTCCACGGCGAGAACGCGGAACCCGGCCGGGCGGGGGTGAGGGTGTTCGCGTGGGCGGACATGACGGATCGCCTCCTGTCGGGGGTGGGATCCCGGGGCCTTGACGGCCTCACCGGGTTGCCCCCACCCTGCCCGGCCCGACGGCGGGCGTCGATTACCCCGCAGGTAACGGCCACTCCGGGCGCCGGGGCCGTACGGTCGCTACCGACTCCGGGGCGGGTACGGTCGCTACGGCCTCCGGGGCGGCTGCCGGAGCAGGACCCCCGCCCGCTTCACCGCGCGGGCGGTGATCGTGGTCTCGACGCGGGCGGCCCCGAGCGGGCCGAGGGTGTCGGTGAGGAAGCGGTACAGCTCGCCGTGGTCCGCGCAGAACAGCGTCGCCAGCAGGTTGGTCGGGCCGCTGGTGGCGAACACGCCGTGCACCTGCGGGTGGCGGGCCAGGGCCGCACCGACCTCGGCGAGCCGGCCGGGCGGCACGTCCAGCCAGAGGTTGGCGTCGACGGCCATGCCGAGCAGCCGCGGGTCGACGGTGGCGTGGGTGCGCAGCAGTCCGAGCTCGTCCAGCCGGTGCAGTCGGCGGCGCACGGTCGACTCGGGGGCGCCGACGGCCGCGGCCAGGACGGCGTGGGACTGCCGGGCGTCCTCGCCCAACCGATCCAGCAGCGCACGGTCGAGGCCGTCCAGCGGTGGGGGTGCGGCGGGGCGCGGGACGGCGGGACGGGCGAGCGCGGCGGCCTCCGCCTCGGTCAGGTGGCCGGCCCACCACTGCCCGGCGTCGGCGAAGGCGTGCAGCACGGCGTGGGTGGTGGTCTCGGTGACGGCGCCGGTCGCGGGCAACTGCCCGTACAGCAGCCGGTCGCGGGCGCCGGCGTCGGTCATCATGACGGCGCCGATCTCGTGGCCGCCGAGCATCACGTCGACGAAGGGGACGTCGGAGCGGTCGGCCAGCGCCTGCGCGATGGTGTCCACCCGGCCGCTGAGCACCCGGACCCGCAACAGCAGCGCACCCACGGCTGCGTCCTCGACGTCGGGCATCCGGACCACCCGCAGCACCCCGGCCTGCCGCATCCGGGCCAGGCGGCGGGTGACCGTACGGGCGGAGACGCCCAGCACCTCGGCGATCCGGCCGGGCTCGGCCCGTCCGTCCACCTGGAGGGCGCAGATCAGGCGGCGGTCGAGCGCGTCCAGTACGGCGTCCGGATCGGCAGCGGAGAGGTCCATGGTGTCCGATTCCCGTCATTCTCGGCGGCTTGAGCGTCCCGTTCGGCAACCCCGACGGTACTACTTGTCTCGGGAGGCCGGAGCGAACCGGCCGTGAGCAGGTGAGGAAGACCGTGATGAACGAGCTGTGGACGCTGGCGCAGGGTGTGGAGGCCGCGGTGCGCGAGGTCGGCGCGAAGCTGGCGGCCCGCCGGTCCACCGAACCCGTCACGGCGCGGACGCTCGAGGAGGCCGGGGCCCGCTTCGCCGAACTGGACGGGCCGGCCGCCGCCGAGCTGCAGCAGCGGCTGACCGCGCTGCGCCCGCAGGCCGGCTGGGTGCCGGAGGAGTCGGACGACTCGGTGCCCGCCGAGGGCGAGTGGTGGCTCTGCGACGCGACCGACGGCGCGGTGCAGTACCTGCTCGGCCAGCCGCACTGGGCGGTCACCGCCACGCTGGTCCGGGACGGCGCCGCCGTGCTCGCCGTGGTGCACGCCCCGGAGCTGAACGGCGGACGGACCTACCGTGCGGTGCTGGGCGGCGGAGCCGAGCTGGACGGTCGCGCCATCACCCCGCTGGAGCGCGAGCTGGCGGCCACCGTCGCCGCCACCAGCCAGCCGCCGCGGGTGGCCGGGGACCCGGTGGCACTGCGCCGGGCGGGCGAGTCGCTGTCCGCGATGGCGGGCGCGGTGCTGGCGGTGCGCAACCTCGGCCCGACCGCACTGCAGGTGGCGCAGGTCGGCTCCGGGCACCTGGCGCTGTTCTGGGAGTACGGCCTGGACGCGGGCAACCTGCTGCCCGGCGCGCTGATCGCGAGCGAGGCGGGCGCGGCGGTGACGGACGCCGCCGGGGCGGCCTGGACGGCCGACGCCGACAGCTTCCTCGCCGCCGCGCCCGGGCTGCACGCGGACGCGCTGGGGGTGCTGGGGGCGGTCAGCTGAGCTTGAGGTCGTCAGCTGAGCTTGAGGTCAGCTGAGCTTGAACAGGGCGGCCGCGTTGTCGTGGCAGACCGCCCGCAGCCACTCCTCCCTCAGCCCCAACCCGGCCAGCGCGTCCAGCTGGTGGACGTACCGGTACGGGATGTTGGGGAAGTCGCTGCCGAGCAGGATCCGGTCCTGCAGCCCGCGCAGGCGCGGCAGTTCGTCGCGCGGGAACGGGTCGTCGGCCTCGACGAAGTCGGTGAACGCCATGGTGGTGTCCAGCCGGACGGCCGGGTGGCGCTCGGCCAGGTCGAGGAATTCGCGGTAGTCGGACATGCCGAGGTGGGCGACCACCAGGACCAGCCCGGGGTGCCGGTCCAGCACCGCGCCGATCGGGCCGGGACCGGTGAACTTGCCCGCCACCGGCCCGGATCCGCAGTGACTGACCACCGGGGTGCCGGTCTCGGCGAGCAGTCCCCAGACCTCGTCCAGCGAACGGTCCGTCGGGTCGTAGCCGCCGACCTGCAGGTGTGCCTTGAACACCCGGGCGCCGTCCTCGATCGCCCGGGCCACGTAGCCGGGCGCCTCGGGTTCGGCGAAGAAGGTCGCGGTGTGCAGGCAGTCCGGGGTGCGGGCGGCGAAGTCGGCGGACCAGGCGTTCAGCCAGGCGGCCATCCCGGGCTTGTGCGGGTACAGCATGGACGTGAACGCCCGCACGCCGAACTCCCGCAGCCGCCGGACGCGTTCGTCCTCGGCCTCGCGGTAGGTGATCGGCCAGGGGCGGTTGATGAGCGGCCCCGCCGCGTCGAAGTACGCCCACACCTTGTCGAGGACGTTCTTCGGCATGAAGTGGGTGTGCACGTCGATCAGGCCGGGCAGCCCGAGGGCCTGCCAGAACGCGCGGACCTCCGCCACCTCCTGGCAGCCCGCCTCTCGGGCGCTCACTTCCCGGGGGCTCACGCGGGCGCTCACTTCCCGGCCGCTCACGCGGGCACCGGGCGGGCGCGGTCGATGATCGCCTCGGTGTCGACCCCCGCCGGCAAGGTGCCGAAGGCCGCGCCGCGGTCGCCGCCCAGCCGGCCGGCGCAGAACGCGTCGGCCACCGCCGGGTCGCCGTACCGGACCAGCAGCGAGCCCTGGAAGGCCAGCGCCATCGACTCCACCAGCCGGCGGGTGCGGTACTCCAGGTCGGTCAGGTCGGTGAGTTCCTTGCGCAGCGCGGCGACGGCCGCGTCCAGCCGGCGGTCCGCGCCCGCGGCGGCGTCGAGTTCGCCGAGGAAGGCCTCCACGCTCTCCGGGCGCTTGGCCATGGCGCGCAGCGCGTCCAGGGCGGCGACGTTGCCGGAGCCCTCCCAGATCGACACCAGCGGCGCCTCGCGGTAGAGCCGGGGCATCCCGGACTCCTCCACGTAGCCGTTGCCGCCCAGGCACTCCAGCGCCTCGGCGGCGTGCGCCGGACCGCGCTTGCACACCCAGTACTTGGCCACCGCCAGGCCCAACCGCCGTACCAGCGACTCGGTTTCGTCCCCGGCCAGGGCGAGGTCGGTGGACTGGGCGAGCCGCATCGCGACCGTGGTGGCCGCCTCGGACTCCACCACCAGGTCGGCCAGCACGTTGCGCATCAGCGGCTGGTCGACCAGCGCCTTGCCGAACGCCCGCCGGTGCAGGGCGTGGTGGACGGCACGGGTGGCGCCGTAGCGCATGCCGGAGGCGGCGCCGATGGTGCAGTCCAGGCGGGTCATGTTGACCATCTCGATGATGGTCGGCACCCCGCGGCCCTCCTCGCCGACCAGCCAGCCGGCCGCGCCGTCGTACTCCAGCTCGGCGGAGGCGTTGGACTTGTTGCCGAGCTTGTCCTTGAGCCGCATCAGGTGCAGGCGGTTGCGGCTGCCGTCCGGCAGGACGCGCGGCAGCGCGAAGCAGCTGAGCCCGCCCAGGGCCTGGGCGAGCGTCAGGAACAGGTCGGACATCGGCGCCGAGGTGAACCACTTGTGGCCGGTGATCCGGTAGGTGCCGTCCGGCTGCGGGACCGCGGTGGTGGTGTTGGTGCGGACGTCCGAGCCGCCCTGCTTCTCGGTCATCGACATGCCGGCGATCAGCCCGCGCTTGGTGCGCGGCTCGCGCAGCCCGAAGTCGTACTCCTTCGCGGCCAGCAGGGGCTCCCACTCCTCGGCCAGGGCGGGGGTCGCACGCAGCGCCGGGACGGCGGCGTAGGTCATCGAGATCGGGCAGGTGTGGCCGGCCTCGACCTGACTCCAGACGAAGAACTTGGCGGCGCGGGCGGCGTGGGCGCCGGGGCGCTCGTCCCGCCAGGGCGCGGCGTGCAGGCCGTACGAGACGGCGGTGCGCATCAGTTCGTGCCAGTACGGGTGGAACTCGACCTCGTCGATCCGGTGACCGAAGCGGTCGTGGGTGCGCAGCACCGGCGGGTTCTCGTTGGCCAGCCGGCCCCACTCGGCGGCCTGCTCGGAGCCGGCCAGCCGGCCCAGCTCGCGCAGCTCGGGCTCGGCCCAGCCCGCGCCGGCCCGCCGCAGGGCGGCGAGCAGCGCGGGGTCGGCGGCGGTGTCGTGTCCGTACGGCAGGGGCACCTGGTTGGTGACCTCATGCGTCGCTGTCATCGCGTCCTCCCAGGGCACGCAGGGTGAAGGAGACCAGGGCGGGGACCACCTCGGCGGCGGCCCTCCGGGGATCGGTGGGCGTGGCGGGCCCGGTGGGCCGGGCAGGGCCGGCGGGATCGGTGGGCCCGGCAGGCTCGGCGGGATCGGTGGGCTCGGCGGGCGTGGGCCCGGTGGGCGTGGGCCCGGCGGGCGTGGGCCCGGTGGGCCCCGCAGGCTCGGCGGATTCGCCGGCGAGCGGGCCGGCCAGCGCCTCGCCGACCGCGCCGACCAGGGCCGCGGCGGTCAGCACCGGGTCCTGCTCGGGCAGTTCGCCGCTCGCCACGGCGGCGGCGATCTCGGTGGCGATCACATCACGGAACGCCCGCCGGAACACCAGGCGCTCACCGTCCACCACCGCGTCGGCGGGTTCGACCAGCAGCGCGTACGCCAGCCGGCGCGCGCGCAGGGCGCGGGTGGCGAAGGTCTCGACGACGGCGGCGATCCGCCGCTGCGGGGTGTCCCACTGGGCGGCGGCCGCGTTGACCGCGTCGATCTCGCGGGTGACCACCCGGCGGAACAGCTGCACCGACAGCTCGGCCTTGTTGGCGAAGTGCTGGTAGAGGCTGCCGGTGGCGATCCCGGCGCGGTCCGCCACGGCGGCCATCGTGCAGCCGCCGTAACCGCGTTCGGCGAGCAGGAGGACGGCCGACTGCAGCACCGCCTCGCGCTGGGCGTCCAGACGGGCTTGTACGGCGGGCGTGCGTCGGTAGGCCACGGAAGCATTGAAGCACTGATTCAGCGCTTCGGGGAGGGGCCGGGCCGCCGGGGTCCGGGCTGCCGGGGTGGGGGCTCCCGGGGTCGGGTCTCCCCGGACGACGCGAGGAGGCCACCCCGGGCAGCGGGGCAGCCTCCTCAGTTCGTGGTGATCGCCGACGCGCTACAGCGGGCGGCGCTCCTGCTCCTGCCGCTGGCCCTCGACGTCCAGCGGGCCGAAGGCCGGGATCAGCTGCGGCGACTTGGCCAGGGAGCGGGCGGCGTCCTGGTCGCCCAGGCCGGCCCACTCCAGCACCTTGGCGGTGGCCTCCGCCGACTGCTCGGCGGGCAGCTTGCCGATGTTGGAGCCGTGGTTGCCGCCGGGCACGGTGTAGACGTAGCTGTCCTCACTGCCCCGGCCGAGGTGGAACGGCTTGGCGCCCCACGGGTCGTTGCCGCCGTAGACGTACATGATCCGCTCGCCCTCGCGCTTCACCCAGCGGTCGATGTCGGGCATCGCGTTCCGGTTGAAGACGGTCGGGATCTCCTTCGGCACGTAGGTGCGGGCCGAGTAGAGCTCCTTGTAGTCGTAGTGCAGCAGGTCCTTCAGGCGCGAGACGTCGAAGAACGGTGCGCCCAGCTCGGTGGCGGCCTGGTAGTAGTACGCGGTGTACTTCGCCAGCGACTGGTCGCTGTTGCCGGTGATGCCCGACTGCGCGTCGAACCAGGCGTACAGCTCGTCGTCGGTCGCGGTGGCGGCCACCGGGACCTTGGCGCAGTCCGCCTCCAGGCTGTACTGCCAGAACGCCCAGACCACGTCCAGCACGCCCGCCTCGTACGCGCGGTCCGGGGTGCCGAGGGTGTTGAAGGTGGAGCCGGCCGCCTTGTTGTCAGCGACGTAGCGGGTCTCCAGGCGGTCGCGGCGCACCAGCAGCTCGCGCTGGGCGGCGTTCAGCCGGTCCCGGCACTCGGGGGTGCCGACGGTGCGGAAGAACTCGCTGTAGGCCGCGTAGTCGTTGACGTCGGTGTTGTTCGGCGCGACGTAGGCGATCGTGCCGGCCACGTCGTCCGGGTAGAAGCGGCGGTAGAAGGTGGAGGACATGCCGCCCTTGCTGGCGCCGGTGGACAGCCACTCCTGCTGGTAGATCCGCTTGAGCGCGGTCACCAGCCGGTGCGAGTCGGCGGCCCCCTGGCGGATGCCGGCCTTGGACCAGTCCGCCGGGTCGGGGCGCGAGGGGGTGAAGAAGCGGTACTCGATGGAGACCTGGTTGCCGTCCACCAGCCGAGTCGGCTCGGTGCGGGACGGGGTGGTGCCCAGGGTGTAGCCGTTGGTGTAGAAGACGGTCGGGCGGTCGTAGCCGCGGTGCAGCAGGCTGAAGCGCTGCTGGAAGGTGCCCAGCCAGGGGCGGAACTGGTCGATCGGCTGGGTGTAGGTGGCGAGGAAGTAGCGGTGGTCCGCGTCGGTCGGCTTCTCCTCGGTGATGGTCACCCCGGGGATCGCAGCCAGCCGGTCCTTGATGTCGGCGTTCGGGTCGTCGGCGGGGCTCCGGCCGTGGGCCGACCCGGCCGTCCGGGCGCCCTGGGCGTCGGCGGCCAGCGCAGGGGACGCCAGCCCGCCGAACGCGAGCAGCGGTATCAGCAGGGTGGAAACCAACAGTCTTCTCAGCGTGGTGGTCATCAACTCTCCATCTGGTCAACGGACATGACTGCCGCCTTGTGGACACAACTCTGCGGTGCGGGTGGTACGGCGGCCGCCCGGTGGACGGCCGAATGGGCCATCCGCCGTCGGCGGGTGGCCCATCGGGGCAAGGGCGCTGGTCGTTGGGCCGTTGGGCCGTTGGGTCGCCGGGTCGCTGGGTCGCCCACGCGCGGGCGGTGCCTAAGGCAGGGCGGCCGCCTATGGGCGGGGCGGGTGCCCTACGGGCGGGGCAGGGCGCAGCCCGGGAGGGTGAGGTCGAACCGGTTTCCGGTGGCGAAGCAGGCCGGGATCCCGTACGTCTCCTGGGCGTAGCCGATGCCTTGGCGCACCGTCACGGTGCCGCTCTGGTCGACCTCGCAGGGGTTGTCCAGGGTGCAGCGCTCGCCGCTCTCGTTGATCGTGTTGTTGACGGCGACCAGCTGGCCGGACGAGGCGTCGACCACCGGCGAGCCGGAGGTGCCGCCGATCACGTCGCAGCTCGAGGTGTAGCGGACGGAGTCCTTGAAGGTCCAGTCGGCTTCCTTCAACCGGTAGGCGAAGCCGTCGACCGAGCAGGAGTAGATCTTCTTCCAGTAGCCGGAGACGACCCGGATCGAGGCGCCCTGGACGGGGTGGGTGGTGGCGACGGTCAGCGGGGCGATCCCGTACCGGGACTGGATCGAGGAGTAACTGGTGTTCAGCTGGTAGATCGACACGTCGGTGTCGGTCATCGCGCCGTAGACCACCTTGGTCGCGCGCAGCGTGGCGAGGCGTCCGCCGGTGGCGCTGAGCAGGGTGAAGCTCCGGCTGGAGGGCTGGTCGAGGACCACCTGGCCGGGGCCGGGCATGCCGGACTCCAGGCAGTGGCCGTTGGAGAGCACGAGCGCGGGGTCGCTCGCGGCCGAGCCGGGCATCCGCACCAGCGAGCCGGAGCAGTTGCTGAGTGCGACCGCTCCGGCGAAGTTGACGGTGGCCGAGGGGGCGGCCTGGACCTGGGAGGCTCCGGCGAGGGTGGCTCCGGCGGCCAGGAGCGTGGCGAGCATGCCTATGAGCGGCTTCTTCATGAGAGACCTCTCGGTGTGGGGGGTCCACGTGGGGGTCCACCAAAGCTGTCGCGGACATGACGTCCTGTCAAGAGTCAAAGCGCGACAAAGAGGCCATCCCGATCCGCCATGCCCGGTTGGCACCGCCGTCGGGGCCGGGACGCCTTCGCGCTCCCCGCCCCACGGGTCAACTCCCCTGCCAGTGGCGCCGACCCAGGCTGATCAGGCGCAGTTGCAGGCGCGCGGTGGCGGCGATCCGCCGCTCCCGGGCCGGGTCCGCCTCCTGCGCCTCCAGGAAGGCGGAGGCCGTGGACACCATGTGGTCCACGTACAACTCGGCGAGCATCCGCAGGTCCCGCTCGCTCCACCCCCGCGACACCGGCTGCAGCGCGAGCGCGGCACCCACCTCGGCGGCGAAGCGGCCGAGTTCGGCGTCGATCGCCTCGCGCACCTGCCGGACCCCGCCGTGCCGCTCGCGCGACAGGAAGCGGACGTGCGCGCGGTGTTCGCGGACGTGCCGCTCGATCACGTCCACCGCGCGGTCGATCAGCTCCTCGGCGCCGCCGGCCTCGGCGAGCACCGAGCGGATCATGACGTGCAGGCTGGCCAGCGACTCCTCGACCAGCGCGACCCCGAGTGCGGCGAGGTCCGGGAAGTGCCGATAGAACGCGGCCGGGGAGAGCCCGGCCTCCCGGGTGACCTCGCGAACGCCGAGGCTCGCCAGGTTCTGATCGGCCAGCAGGTGCAACCCCGCGTCCAGCAACGCCCGCCGACTCTGCTGCTTCTGGGCCTGTCTGGCCCCTACGGTGTGACTCACGTCATTCAGTAAACAGTTGTTTGCCGAACTTGGCCAGCCGGGGTACAGTGGTGCCGAAGTCAGTAAACACTTGTCAACCAAAACCGGCGCCACCACAGCCGCCGTCGAAGGAGTCAGCCGTGATCCTGTTCTCCGCCCTCGTCGCCATGGCCGTCCTGATCGGTACCGCCGCCCACACCTCGCTCCCGGTGTTCCTCGCCGCCTCCGCCGCCATCACCGCCTGGCTGCTCGCCTTCGGCGCCCGCGAGGGCATCGCCCGCCTGCGCCACCGCTGACCCGGACCCTCCCCGGACCACTCCCGCGTCCACTCCCGCGACCACTCCCGCGACCACTCCCAGAGAGGACCTGCACAGCCATGAGCACCGTCACCACCCCGCAGAACGCCGGCCGCCGGGAGACCGCCGAGGCCGACAACCTGGCCGTCGCCTCCTTCCTGCTCGGCCTGCCGGGCCTGCTGCTCTTCAACATCGTCCTGGGCCCGATCGCCATCACCCTCGCCACCCTGGCCCTGCTCCGTGGCACCAGCCGCCGCGGCCGCGCCGTCCTCGGCCTCGCGCTCGGCATCGCCTCGCTGGCGATCCTCGCCGTCACCACCGCCACCTCCCACGGCGTGCTCATGGACTTCAGCTCCTGAGCCGTCCTCAGCTCCCCGGCCGATCCGCCGGACAGTCGACCCGTCGGGCCATCGAACCGCCAGACAGTCGATCCGTCCGACAGTCGAACAACTGATCCCTTCAATCCGCCCCGCTCCCCCGGCCCGGCACATAGGGTGGGCCACATCGGCCGGACGACCTCAGGGGGCAGGAGTGACCACGGAGAACCGCAGCGACGCACAGCCGGCGCGGCCCACCCCGACGGGCGGACGACTCCTCGCGGTGAGCGATCTGCACATCTCCTACCAGGAGAACCGCGACCTGGTGGAGAAGATCCAGCCCACCCACCCCGACGACTGGCTGCTCGTCGCCGGCGACGTCGCCGAACTCACCACCAGCATCGAGTGGGCCCTCGGCCTGCTCGCCGAGCGCTTCGCCCGCGTGGTGTGGGTGCCCGGCAACCACGAGCTGTGGACCCACCCCGAGGACCCGGTCCAGCTGCGCGGTGTGGCCCGCTACGAACACCTGGTGGAACTCTGCCGCCGCCTCGGCGTGGTGACCCCCGAGGACCCCTACCCGGTCTGGGGGGGCGCGGGCGGGCCGGTCCGTATCGCCCCGCTCTTCCTCCTGTACGACTACTCCTTCCGTGCGCCGGGCACGACCACCAAGGAGGAGTCCCTGGCGGCCGCGTACGAGAGCGGCGTCGTCTGCGCGGACGAGCGGATGCTCCACCCCGACCCGTTCCCGGACCTCGACTCCTGGTGCCGAGAGCGCGTCCGGCTGACCGAGGCGCGGCTGGCGGCCTGCGACCCGGACGTCCCGCTCGTCTTCGTCAACCACTACCCGCTGGTCCGCCACCCCACCGAGATCCTCTGGTACCCCGAGTTCGCCCAGTGGTGCGGCACCGAGCTGACCGCCGACTGGCACCGCCGCTTCAACACCGCGGCGATGATCTACGGCCACCTGCACATCCCCCGTAAGACCAGCTACGACGGCGTGCCCTTCGAGGAGGTCTCGCTGGGCTACCCGCGTGAGTGGCGCAAGCGCGGCCTGCCGGACCCGCTGCTGCGCGAGGTGTTCCCGCAGACCGCGGACTGACTCCCTGCTCCGGCTCTTCCTCCTCACGCCCTCCTCGCGCCGTCACGCCACCGTTTCCTCCTCCGTCTCCTCCTTCCCTGCCTTCTCCTCCGTCGCGATCGGCTCCTACTCCGTGGCGATCGCCCGCAGGACGTCCAGCCGCGCCGCCCGGCCCGCCGGGCGCAGGCCGGCCACCGCGCCCGCCAGCAGCCCGGCCGCCAGGACCACGGCCAACTGCTCGGGCGGTATCGCGAAGGACCCCGTCCCGGCGCTGTCCGAGGCCCGGACCAGGGCCCAGCCGAGGAAGGCGCCGAGCCCCAGCCCGCCGACCGTGCCGAACGCCGCCACCAGCACCGACTCCCAGCGCACCATGCCGCGCAGCTGCGCCCTGGTCTGGCCGACCGCCCGCAGCAGCCCCAGTTCCCTGGTCCGCTCGTGCACCGCCAGCGTCAGCGTGTTGGCGATGCCCAGCAGCGCGATCAGCACCGCCAGCGCCAGCAGCGCGTAGACCACCGAGAGCATCATGTCGACGCCGGAGGCCGCGCTCTTGGCGTACTCCGCCCGGTCCTGCACCTGCGGACTGCCGAACGGGACCAGCGCCTTCTCGACCGCCGCCTTGCCGGCGCCCGGTGAGACGCCGTCGCGCAGCCCGACCGCGACCATGGTGTCGGCGTCCTGCCCCCGGTGCGGGGCCCAGGCCTGCCTGGTCATCAGGTAGTCCCCGGCCAGCCCGCCGCCCTCGTAGAGCGCACGGACGGTGAACGGGCCGCTCGCGCCGTCGGTGAAACCCACGGTGACGGTCTGTCCGAGCCGCCAGCCGTGCTGGTGCGCCTCGGTGCGGGAGACCGCCAGCCCGTCCGTGCCGAGCGCGGCGAGCGAGCCGTCGACCCGGCCGAGGTCGACGATGCCGGACAGCCGGGCCGGGTCGGTGACGTCCAGCGTCCGCCCGTGCCCGTCGATCCGGGCGACGCCCCGGCCGAGCCCGACCGTCTGCCGCACCTCGGGCAGCCCGGCCAGGGCGTCCGCCACCTTGGGGCTGATCCCGCTGCCGCCGGCCCCGAACGAGGCGGTGGTGACGGCGAGATCGCCCGCGAAGGACTTGCTCACCGTGTCGTCCAGGGTGGCCTTGATCGACGCACCGAAGACCGTGAACAGCGTGACCACCGCGACCCCGATCATCAGCGCGCTCGCCGTGGCCGCCGTCCGGCGCGGGTTGCGGGCCGCGTTGCGCCGGGCCAGCACCCCGGAGACGCCGCGCAGCCTGGGCAGCGGCGCACCCAGCGTCCGGACCGCGAAGGCCGCGGCGACCGGCCCGAGCACCACCGTGCCCGCCAGCACCGCCAGTGCCCCGGCCGCCGTCAGCAGGACGGACGGACCGTCGGTGGCGCCGAGGACGGCCACCGGGACACCCCCGGCCAGCAGCAGTCCGCCGAGCGCCACCCGGACGGTGCCCGAGCGCCCCTGCGCCGCCCGGTCGACACCGGTCTCCCGCAGCGCCGCCAGCGGAGCCGTCCGCCCGGCCCGGACGGCCGGCAGCAGCGCCGAACCCACCGCGACCAGCGTCCCGACCAGCAGCGGCAGCAGGACGGCGGCCGCGCTGATCACCATGCCGCCGGTCGGCAGGGCGAAGCCGAGCACCGAGAACAGCGCCTTGAGTCCGGTCGCCACCCCGATCCCGCCCAGCAGCCCGCCGAGCGAGGCCAGCAGGCCCACCGCCAGTGCCTCCGCCAGCGTCGCCCCGAGCACCTGGGCGCGCACCGCGCCGAGCGCCCGCAGCAGCGCGTTCTCCCGGCTCCGCTGGGCGACCACGATGGCGAAGGTGTTGTGGATGGTGAACGTCGCCACCAGCAGCGCGATCCCGGCGAAGACCAGCAGCAGCGTGGTGAACATGGTCAGGAACCGCCCGGACAGCAGCTGGGTGGACTCCTGGGTGGCCGCCGTACCGGTAATCGCCTCGACGCCGGAGGGCAGTTGCGGGGCGATCCGGTCGACCAGCTCCCGCTGGGACACCCCGCCGGCCGCGCGGACCTGGATCGAACCGGCCTGCCCCGCCCCCTTGGGCGTGAGGTAGCGCTCGGCGTCCGCGAAGGTCATCGCGGTGAAGGTGCTCGGCCCCATGCCGTCCGCGCTCGCCCCGAAGGTCGCGATACCGACGATGGTGACCGGCACCGGGTCCGGGGTGCGCAGCACAGTGGTCGAGCCGAGGTGCAGCCCGCCCGACTTCGCCGCGCCCCGGTTCACCACGACCTCGCCCGGGGCGGCCGGCGCCCGGCCCTCGGCCAGCCGGTACGGGTTGAGCCGGCCGTCGGTGAGCCAGTTGCCCGCCAGCGTGGGCGGGCCCTGACCGCCGATCGGTTTGCCGTCGCTCCCGATGAGTTGACCCGCGCCCTGGACGGACGGCTCGACGGCCGCCACGCCGGGGATCGTGCGCAGCCGGTCGGCGAGCGACACCGCCACCGGCGCCCGCACCCCGCCGGCCGTGCCCGGGGAGTCCAGGACGTCGGCGCTGCGGACCACGACGTCGGTGCCCGCGTTGGCGTCGGCGAAGAGGGTGTCGAAGTTGGCCCGCAGGGTGTCACCCAGCACCATCGTGCCGGTCAGGAAGCTCACCCCGAGCAGGATGGACAGCAGGGTGCCGGTCAGCCGCCGCTTGTGGGCGCGCAGCGACCGCAGGCTGAGCCTGAGGGTGGCGGTGTTCATGCGCCCGCTCATGCCTGCCCCCGTTCGAAGGCCTTCATCCGGTCCAGCACCAGCCCGGCGCTGGGCCGCTCCATCCGGTCGACCAGTCGGCCGTCGGCGAGGAACAGCGCCTCGTCGGCCCAGCCGGCGGCCGTCGGGTCGTGGGTGACCATGACCACGGCCTGGCCCATCTCGTCCACCGCCCGGCGCAGCAGGCCGAGCACCTCGCCGCCGGTGCGGGAGTCGAGGTTGCCGGTGGGCTCGTCGGCGAAGACCACCTGCGGCCGCCCGGCCAGCGCCCGGGCCACCGCGACCCGCTGCTGCTGGCCGCCGGAGAGCTCGCTCGGACGGTGCTGCAGCCGGTCGCCGAGGCCGACGACGTCGATCAGCGCCTCCAGCCAGGCCCGGTCGGGGGCGGCCCCGGCCAGGTCGAGCGGGAGGGTGATGTTCTCCCGGACGGTGAGCGTGGGCACCAGGTTGAAGGCCTGGAACACGAAGCCGATCCGCTCCCGGCGCAGCAGCGTGAGCCGCCGGTCGCTCAGCGAGCCGAGTTCGGTGTCCCCGATCCAGGCGCTGCCGGCGGTGAGCGTGTCCAGCCCGGCCGCGCAGTGCATCAGGGTGGACTTGCCCGAGCCGGAGGGGCCCATGATCGCGGTGAAGCGCCCGGACGGGAACTCCACCGTGACGTGGTCCAGCGCCCGGACCTCGGTGCCGCCGACGCCGTGGATCTTCACGGCGTCGGCGACCCGCGCGGCGGTGCCGCGTACGACGTCGAGGGTGGTCACTTGGCGCCACCTCCCCGTGCGTCGTCCCGCGGCGGTTCGCTGAGCACGGCCCGCTTGGCGCGGTACTCCTCGGCGTCGATGTCGCCCTCGGCGTAGCGGCGGCCCAAGACGGCCAGCGGGTGCTCCGCGGCGGATCCGGCCCCGTACCCGAAGCCGCAGCCGCGGCGCCGCCAGACCGTGCGGCGCAGCACCACGATCACCAGGAACACCACGGCGATCCAGACCAGGGGGATCAGCAGGATCCAGGGTCCGGGCCCGTGCCAGTCGGCGAGCTGCGTGTACATGGTGGTTCATCTCCTCGGCCGTGGGCCTTCAGGACCTCGGGCGGTTCCCGAGGTGTCCGAAGCGTCCCGCCGAGGGGTCTCATCACGCGTCCTACCAGCAGCGGCAGTCGGGATACTCCCGGGAGAGTACGAGCGGCCGGTGACACGCCGGGCCGGGAGTAGCCGCACCCGGGAACGCCCGCGCCCGGGAGTAGGCACGCAGGGAGTAGGCACGCCCGGGCGTAGGCACGCAGGGAGTAGCCACACCGGGAGCGTCCGCGCCGGGACGGAATCCGCCGCTCAGCCCAGCCAACCCGGCCGCACCAGCCCCGACTCGTAGGCCAGCACCACCAGTTGCGCCCGGTCCCGCGCCCCGAGCTTCACCATCGCCCGGCTGACGTGCGTCTTCGCCGTCAGCGGGCTGACCACCAGCCGCCGGGCGATCTCCTCGTTGGACAGCCCCATCCCGACCAGCGCCAGCACCTCGCGCTCCCGCTCGGTCAGCGTCGAGATGTCCGTCAGCCCCTTCGGCGCCGCCTCGGGGGCCTTGGACCGGGCGGCGAACTCGCCGATCAGCCGTCTGGTCACCCCCGGCGAGAGCAGCGCGTCCCCCGCGACCGCGACCCGGATCGCCCGCAGCAGGTCGGCCGGCTCGGTGTCCTTGACCAGGAAGCCCGCCGCCCCCGAGCGCAGCGCCTCGAAGACGTACTCGTCCAGCTCGAAGGTGGTCAGCACGACCACCCGTACGGAGGACAGCGCAGGGTCCTCGGCGATCCTCCTGGTCGCCTCCAGCCCGTCCATCCTCGGCATTCGGATGTCCATCAGCACGACGTCCGGCACGAGTTCGCGGGCGAGCTGCAGCGCCGCCTCCCCGTCGTCCGCCTCGCCGACCACCGTGAGGTCGTCCTGCAGGTCCAGCAGGGCCCGGAAGCCCGCCCTGACCAGCAGTTGGTCATCCGCCAGCAGTACCCGAATCACTCATTCCCCGCCTTCGGTGTCGGCAGCTCCGCCCGGACCCGGAAGCCGCCGCCGGGCAGCGGCCCCGCCGTGATGGTGCCACCGAACGCGGCCGCGCGTTCCCGCATCCCGACCAGCCCGCTGCCGGACCCGCCGGCGTCGGAGACCACCGTCGGCCCCGGGTCCTCGACCCGGACCACCAGCAGGGCGGGGTCCGTCCAGTCCAGCACCACGACCGCCTGCCGGGCCGCCGAGTGCCGGATGACGTTGGTGAGGCCCTCCTGGACGATCCGGAAGGCGGTGAGGTCGACGGTGGCGGACAGCGCGCGGCGCTCGCCGCGCTCGTGCACCTCGGCCTCCAGTCCCACCCGGTCGGCCTGCTCGGTGAGTTCGTCCAGCCGGTCCAGCCCGGGGGCCGGGCCGCGCGGCGCCGCCCCGGGCCCGCGCAGCGTCGCCAGCACCTGGCGGACCTCGCCGAGCGCCTCCTTGCTGGTCGACTTGATGGTGACCAGCGCGGTGCGGGCCTCCTCCGGCCGCCGGTCGAGCAGTGCCAGCGCGACCCCCGCCTGGATGTTGATCAGTGACAGGCTGTGCGCCAGGATGTCGTGCAACTCCCGGGCCATCTTGAGCCGTTCCTCGTTGGCCCGGCGCTCCTCCAGCTGCTGGCGGAAGGCCCGGTGGGCGGCGATCCGCTCGCGCCGGAACCGGACGATCTCGGCGATCGCCAGCACCAGCAGCAGCCAGGCCAGCAGCCCGAGTTCCTGCAGCCAGGCGGTGCCGGACGGCGGGGCGGCCCGCTGCCAGTTCGCGGGCAGCACGAAGGTGACGAGCACGTGCACCAGGTAGACCCCGCCCAGGCCGGCCCAGGCCGCCCGGCGGTGCCCGGCGGCGATCGCGGCGCAGCAGGCGATCAGCCAGCTCAGGAACGCCGGCCCGTACGGGTACCCGGCGGCCAGGTACCCGGCGGTGACCACCGAGGTGCCGGCCACCACCGCGACCGGACGGCGGCAGCGCAGCACCAGCAGGGCCGGCCCGAGCAGCAGCAGGAGGTAGCCGAACGCGTCCAGCGGCGCCCGCCCGGGCTGGTTGTGCGCGGCGAACCGCGAGCCGACCAGCTGGACCACCGCGACCGCCACCGCCAGCCCCAGCGGCAGGCCCGCCTTGGCCGCGCGCACCCACGGCGGGCGCCACGGCTCGGGCGGCTCCGGCGCGGCCGGATCCTCCGCGG
The DNA here is from genome assembly GCF_055575755.1 of Kitasatospora sp. NPDC034035. Lineage (NCBI taxonomy): Bacteria > Bacillati > Actinomycetota > Actinomycetes > Kitasatosporales > Streptomycetaceae > Kitasatospora > Kitasatospora sp. NPDC034035. The sequence continues at coordinate 120,391 of NZ_JBVISA010000028.1, forward strand.
ACGGCTCCGGCGGTTCCTCCGCAGGCGGCTCCGGCGGCTGGGACATGGGCGGCATCATGCCCACAAGCTAGACCCGCGCCCCGCCCCCACGCGTCCTCCACGGGTGGCGTTCGGGCGTACTCCCGCTGGAGTACATCCGAAGGCGCCCTACTCCCCCGCCCTGCCCCCCACTCTGCCCCCTCTGCTCCCCTCTGCTCCCCCCGCTCTGCCCGTCTCAACGGTCTGGCGGTCTAGGCCGTGTTTTAGAACGGGTGATCTCCGCGCCCTACTGCCGCAATGATCTTTGCTGTGGGGCGTGGGGATCTATGTGATGAGCAATGGGCCGT
>NZ_JBVISA010000029.1:0-115337 GCF_055575755.1 Kitasatospora sp. NPDC034035
TGCCCACGACTTTCCCGAGAAGGACGCCCAGAAGGCGGTCCCGTACGGGATCTACGACCTTGCCGCCGATGCCGGCTGGGTGTCGGTGGGCTGCGGCCGCCGTCGGCGACGCCAAGTAATTAATCGGCGGCTCCCTGGGTCGAAACGGGTTCGGTGAGCGGCTCCTGGGGAATCTGCTGGACCGGGCTCACGAGATGCCGTCCCAGCTCATCGCTCCGACGGTGGCCGAAGAAGTGCACGCGATCGGTGGCCGGGACGTCTCGATCCTCCTCCAGGACTACGGCCAAGTCATGCTGACGCCCCGCCGGCGATGAACACCCCGCAGGTCGCAGCCGCCGGAATCCTGGACCCCGCCTACAACGTCGCCGGTGACACCCTGGACTACACCTGCGATGGGCCGACGCCGGCCTCCTCGCCACGCCAGAACGGCGGGCGCCCCCTCGGCAGTGACCGGCCGCAGCCCTACCCGGCAACACAGTGCGCACACTCTGCGCCCATGCGTACATGCGTTGTTCGGACGTTTCCGGCGACTTCCCCCGGCCTCCGAGCCGGCCTTCACGAAGACGCAGGTCGACCAACGGCAACCCACCGACCGCCCCTGCTCACCCCGGATGCCGGGGCTGTGGCCGGAGTACGGTGGAAGAGCGCACCGTCCACGGCCTGCGGGCTACTGCGGTGCCCCGGCGGCAGCACGAGGCCGTCCTCGAACGAGCCCAGGGCAGGTGTTTCGACATGACCGCGACCTCCGATCCCGCCGCCGCCCAGCCACCGGGGCCGGAGCCGGCGGTCCGCCTCTCACTGACACCCGAGGGCGCCACGCGCGGCCGGCTGGACGGGGCCTGGTGGCCGCGCTCGCACGACCTCCTGCGCGAACTGCCCCCGCTGGCGACGGCACTGGACCCCACGTGGGGGAAGGTCACCCGTGTCACCGTGAATCCGATGCACTGGCCGGCCATCCCCCGGCGCGTCCCGGTCGCAGGCCATGTCATCCACGTCGGGTGGTTCGAACAGGAGCAGGACGCGGACGAGGTGATCGTGTGCTCCTTCACCCCTCTACGCCTGGAGCTCCTGGTGATTCCCCCGGAGGCCGAGGCCTCCGCCGCCGAGTGGCTGATGACAGCGGCGTCCGACCCGGCCAACACACGTACCGGCACCGACCTCCTGACAGCCGCGGGCGCGCCGACCGCAGACCCGCGGGCAGGCGGATGACAACGGCCGGCAGCGGACGACACCAAGTGGTTCACCGCCGGCCCCGACCCTGACTTCCCGCCGTCGGCTCCCGCACCCGGCGGCACCCCTGATCCGGCGGATAGGTGCGCGGACATCACCCCGGAATACGCCGCCGCGTGCCCGGATGAAGCCCGGCTCCTCGGCGCCGAGCAACCGATGACCGGAGCCGTCTCAGGACGGGAGCCTCCTCACCGCACACGCCCGCCGCGTTCGCGGCGCTCATGCTCCAGCGACGGCCGCCGGATGGGAGCGGAGGTCAGCTGTCGCTGCGGTAGTGGTCCATCGAGACCTTCACCGGGCCGTTGCCGGTCACGGAGATGACCCGCACGATCGCGATGGCGTGAGTGCTTCTCGATCGCACGCAGAAGGCTCGGCCGGCCGGCAGGTCACTGAAGTCGAGGGCCGTCGCCGGCTGCCGGTCGATGGCCGTCGAGCAATCGGCCGGGGTTGGCCGCCCGCTGGGGGTGATGGCGGCGTCGCTTCCCGTCGGGATCAGGAACTCGTTGGCGTTGTGCCCTACGGACCACTCGGTGGACTGCGCGGGGATCAACTTGCCGGTCTCGATGTCGAAGTCGTAGGAGTCGTCGGGTGCGGTCAGGATTGCATCGGTGTACGCCGCGGTGTACGTGGCCGGGCTCGCCGGGTCGGTCGGCCTCGGGCCGTCGGCCGCCGGTGCCGGCGTGTCCGGGCCGATGTCACCGGCCGTCGGGCTGTCGCCGGCCAATCCCGTGGCTGCGAGGATCCGGTCGAGCTTGTGGGACAGGAGCACGCCGCCGACCGTGCCACCGAGAGCCACCACCAACGCCGACAGCAGCAGTACCGTCTTCCAGGTCGCGCCCTTGCGGCAGGGCTTGCCCACCGCGGGTATCGCGGGAGCGGCGACGGTCGGCAGTGGGGGCGGAAGCAGAGCGGTCGGCACCTCGGGCAGGGGCTGCGCAGCGCCGTAGGAGCCGGGCGGGGCCTGGGCGGCGACGACGTCGGGGGAGAACGCGGCGGCCAAGTCCTGCGGCAGGTCGGAGCGGCGGGTGATGTCGGTGCTGACCTGAGTGGGCAGCCAGTCGTCAGCGAAGCGCAGCCCGCCGCCCGCAGCGGGGTGGTTGCGGGCGGCCTCGATGATCTCTGCGGGGGTCGGCCGGTCCTCGGGCTGCTTGGCCAGGCAGCGCAGCAGCAGCGCGTGCAGGTCGCCCGGGACACGGCCGAGATCCGGCTGCTCGTTCACCACCCGGTACAGCACCGTGGTCTCCGGTCCCTCGCCGAACGGCTGGGTGCCGCCGGCGGTGTACGCCGCCAGAGAACCCAGCGCGAAGACGTCCGTCGCGGGCGTGACCGGCCTGCCCAGGGCCTGCTCGGGCGCCATGAAGGCGGGCGAACCGATCCGGAAACCGGTGCCGGTCAGCGCGACGGCGTCGGCCGCGCGGGCGATGCCGAAGTCGATCACGCGCGGACCGTCGGCCGCGAGCAGCACGTTGGCGGGCTTGAGATCCCGGTGCACGACTCCGGCGCCGTGGATCGCCTGCAGCGCCTCCGCGATCCCGCCCATCAGCAGCAGGACCGTGCGCACCGGTAGCGCGCCGTGTTCCCGGACCACCTGTTGCAGCGACGGGCCCGGAACGTACGCGGTGGCCAGCCACGGCACGTCGTCGTCCGCGCCGGAGTCGATCACCTGGGCGGTGTACAGCCCATGGATCCGCCGGGCGTTGGTGACCTCCTGTGCGAAGCGCCCCCGGAACTCCGTGTCCTGCGCGAACTCCGGCCGGACCGTCTTGAGGGCCACGGGCCGGCCACCGGGGGTGTAGGACAGGTAGACCCGCCCCATGCCGCCTGCCCCGAGCCGGGCGTGCAACCGGTAGCCGCCTACTTCGGCCGGATCGTCGGGCTGCAGGGGCTGGTAAAGCGTTGACGCGGGCAAGGAGTCCAGGGACATGTCGATGGGCATGTGGAAGGTCTCCAGTGGTGCGAGCCGTGAGCGGGGGCGAGGGTGGCGCGACGGGAGTGCCGGCCGTTCAGCAGGCCGTGCCGCTCGGGACCGGCTTGAGGTCGATGAGGTAGGCGTCCACGGCGTCGTTGACGCAGGCGTTGCTGCGGCCGTAGGCGGTGTGGCCGGTCCCCTTGAAGGTGAGCAGCATACCGCCGGGCAGTTGGGCGGCGAGGCCCTGCGACCACTGGTAGGGCGTGGCCGGGTCGCCGGTGGTGCCGACGACCAGGGCCGGGGGCAGGCCCTTGGCGTTCACGCGGTGCGGCTGCTGGTGTCCGGCGGGCCAGTCCTTGCAGGTGAGTTCGGCGAGCACGGCGGAGGTGCCGAAGACTCCAGCCTCCTGGTTGGCGCGCTCCAGCAGGTCCCAGTAGGACTGCGGGTCCCTCGGGTGTGGCTGGTCGAGGCAGTTGACAGCGGTGATGGCGACGGAGGAGTTGTCGGGGGCCTGCTCCGGGGCGGTGTTCGGGTCGGATCCGGTGTCGGAGCTGTCACCCTGGGCGGACCGGACGTGCGTGGCGGATTTGCCGGATATACCGGGGCTGGCGATCTCGGCGAGTTTCGTCCCGTCGCCGCCCCGCGCGGCGCGCAGCGCCTCGGACAGGTCCTGCCACTGGGACTCGGGTGAGTACATCGACTTGGTGAGGGCGGCGAGCAGCATGTTCTGGTCGAGCCGCTCGGTGGTGCCCTTGATACGCAGCGGGTGCTTGGCCGTCCGCCGGTGCAGGTCGGTGATCACCTTGTGGATTCCGTCCGGGGTGGTGGCGGGGCAGGCGTCGTGGACCACGGTGGCGCACTGCCGAGCGTAGTCGTCCACCGACTTCCGGAAGGCTTTGCCCTGCTGGAGGGCGACCTCGGACCAGTCGAGCGAGGGGTCGACGGCGCCGTCGAGGACGAGCGCGCGGACCCGGTGCGGGAACAGTTCGCCGTAGACGGTGCCGAGGTAGGTGCCGTAGGACCAGCCGAGGTAGCTGAGCTTCTCGTCGCCGAGAGCCGCGCGCAGCACGTCCATGTCGCGGGCCGCGTCCAGCGTCCCGACGTGCGGCAGGATGGCTCCGCTGCGGGCCTTGCAGGAGGCAACCTGCTTCTCGGCGTCCGCGAGCGCGGCGCTGCGTTCGGCGGCGGTCTTCGGATACGCACTCGTCGAGGCGGAGTCGGATTCGGGCTGGTCCTGGTCGGCGGAGTCGGAGGAGCCGCAGTCGATGGCCGGCTTGCTGCCGGCCACGCCCCGCGGGTCGAAGCTGACGATGTCGAAGCGGGCGCGCGCCCGTTCGCTGAAGGAGGAGAGGCCGCCGGACTTCAGTTGCTCGACCCCGGATTCGCCCGGTCCGCCGGGGTTGAAGACCAGGGAGCCCATGCGCTGGGCGGGATCCGCCGTGGCGGACCTGGCCAGCGGTAGGGTGAAGGTCTGGCCGGTCTCCGGGTGCGCGTAGTCCACCGGGACGGTGAACGTGGCGCACTGCAGCTCGCCGCACGTGGTCCAGGTCGGCTTCTGCCGGTAGAAGGTCTGCAAAGCGCTCTGCTGCGCGGAATCGGTCGGCGCCGTGTCGGCGCCCTCCGCAGCCGTGTCCCCGGACGCCGGGATGCATCCGGCAAGTGCCGTGACGCCGAGTGCGGCCAAGGCCAGGATCAGGCCGGCACGCTTGCTCGTCGGGTGCTTCATGGGGGTACTCCAGAGGGACTTGGCAGGGTTGTTGCGCACGGCGCCCGCAGTGGTCAGCGGCACCGGCACCACCTCGGCGGCCCGGGGCGGCTGGGCCGAGGGCTCCATCCGCCGGGCCGCTGGCGGTCCCCGGGCGCGTGGGGGATCGCGCCCGGGGGTGTCTCACGGCGCCGCGTGCCGGTCCGCCCACGTATCTCCCGGGCGAACGGCCGCGCTGCTCGGCTCCTGCCGGTTCGCTCCGCTGTGACCTCACAGATGATTGCCGGGCGAAGCTGAGGATTTGATGAGGGCGGCCCGGGCCGCACATCGGGCTATCCTGACCGCCGTGCGAGTACTGGTGGCCGAAGACGACGATGACCTGCGGTTTGCCGTGTCCGCAGCACTGCGCAGCGAGGGGCTGGCCGTCGACGAGGTGGCCGATCTGCCGGCCGCCGACGAGGCGTTGTTCGTCACCGAATACGACTGCGCGGTGTTCGACCGGATGCTGCCCTCCGGGGACGCCGTCGAGTACGTGCGCGAGCTGCGCCGAGCCGGGCGGACCGTCCCGGTGCTGTTCCTCACCGCCCGGGACACGGTCGCCGACCGGGTCGAGGGGTTCGCCGTCGGCGGCGACGACTACCTGGTCAAACCGTTCGCGGTGCCCGAGCTGGCGGCCCGGGTGCACAGCCTGTGCCGACGGGCGGCCACCGTCCGGCCCCCGGTGCAGCACATCGCCGACCTGGAGATCGACACCGCCCGCCGCCAGGTGCACCGGGACGGCGTGCTGTTGATGCTGACCCGCAAGGAGTTCGCCGTACTGGAGTTGCTCGCGGCCCGGGCGGACCAGGCCGTACCCCGCGCCGACCTGATCGAGAAATGCTGGGACGAGATGACCGAGCCGAACTCCAACGTCGTCGAGGTGCTGGTCTCCCAGCTGCGCCGCAAGCTCGGCGACCCGCCGCTGATCCACACGGTCCGCGGGGTGGGCTACCGACTGGCGCCGCCCGGCAGCGGCGACGGCGGCCGAGGATGACGGCAGCGGCCCGGATCCGGCGGCTGCGCCGGCGACTCACCGCACTGTTCTCTCTCACCAGCGCGATCGGACTGATCGGCCTGGCGGCGTTCGCCATCCACACCGACGACAACTCCTGGAGCGACCGGCTCGACGACGCGCTCACCCTGCAGACCCGCCAGGCGATCCTGCTCCTGAGCTTCGACGACGACGGCCGGCTCGAAGCGCAGTCCCTGCAGGACGGGATGGAGACCGACTGCCCGCCGGTGACCGTGGTGACCGGTACGGCCGACCAGCCCACCGTTGCCTACACCCCGCGCAAGCCCTGCGTCCGAGCCCACACCGAGGACCTGGAAGCGGTGGCCGCGGAAGCAGTGCGAGAGGGATCGGCCGTCGTGGTCGACGCACGCAGCGACAACGGCCACCGGATCCGGCTACTCGCCGAGCCCTACGCGGGAGCCAACGGCCAGTCGACGGCCGGCGCGGTGGTCGCAGCCGACGACACCACCGGCGACCGGGCCGCGCACCGCAAACTGGCTCTGCTCCTGGTGGCCGGCTGTGCGGTCCTGGTCGCCCTGTCCGCCGTGGCCGGGCACCTGCTCTCCGGGCGGGCGATCCGGCCGGCGCTGACAGCGCTGCAACAACAGGAGGAGTTCCTCGCCGACGCCGCCCACGACCTGCGCACACCCACCGCATCGCTACGCGGCCTCGCGGAGACCGCGCTGCGCGACGACGAGCACCGCACCGCCGCGCTCGAACGGACCGTGCGCCTGGCGTCCCGGATGGGCGACCTGATCGACGGCCTGCTCACCCGGGCCCGGCTGATGGCCGGTGTCGGCACCCTGGCCAGCCAGCCGCTACGCCTGGACCAGCTCGTCGAGGTGGTCGTCGACGACATCGAAACCGGCGAGCACCACGTGAGCGTCCACACCGAACCGGTCGTCGTGGTCGCCGATCCCGACCTGCTCCGGCGGGCGGTGGCCAACCTGCTCGGCAACGCGCTCCTCCACGGCCATGCCCCGGGCCTGCCCGCAGAAGTCGACGTCACCGTGGCCGCCGACGGAACGGTGACCATCGACGACGCCGGCCCCGGCATCCCCCCGGCTCTCGCCGACTCCCTCTTCCAGCGCTTCCACAGCGGCTCCGGCTCCACCGGCCTCGGGCTGTCCATCGCCTCCTGGGTCGCCCACGCCCACAGCGGCACCCTCGACGTCGGCACCAACCCGCGCGGCGGCGCCCGCTTCACCCTCCGCCTCCCACCCCGGACGAAGTAGGCCAACCCCCGGCGATGCGCACGCCCACGATCGGTGCGCCGCCCCATCGACATGAGTGTGCGGTGCCGCTCGAGAAGCCGGGCCGCAGCGGCAGCCTGCCGCACGGGGCGGCCAATGGACGAACGCGACTGGAACCGCTGCCCTGTTGGACAGTTGTCACCACTGGAGCCCTGTCCGTCCGGGCATACCGTCGATACCGCCGCTGGCGGGTCCGGCTGAGACTCCCCCACGAGCACAACCGGACCCCTGGCCGGCGGCCGGGCCTGGACGCGACTCCCCCCACGGAGCAGCAACCGGGCCCTCATACTGTCCAACCAGCGACACGCAGCGTACATGCCATCTCCACGGAGCGCTACCGCGCACCCGGAGCCCGAGCTGGAGCACCGCCGGGAGGCTGATGCCGCCGATCGCGATCTCGCTGCTCGTGCAGGGACCTGCGCGCCCACGCGACGCCCGGCCAGGCCGTGCTCGCCCTCGCGGACGCCCTGGGCGACCGTGACACCAACGCCTATGCGACGGCCCTCCAGAGGTACTGACCGGCGGAAGCCAGCCCTCCGGCGAGAACGGCCGGCTCGCGGCACGTATGCGTCCTGGATCCCGTAAGCCGCGGCGGCGTGGAGACCTGCGTCCTCGTGGACGGCATGCCGGTGATCGCCGAAGCCTTCGACCGCGGCGTGGCACACAGCCCGGAACAGTTGCTCGGCACAGGCCAGCTCCAGGCGACCGAGGAGCCGAGGAGCCGAGGAGCCGAGGGAAGTACAACTCGCCGAAGCCTGGTGCACCGAGGGCTGCTGCGGCGCGCTGCACGTCACCATCATCCGGGACGGCGACACCGTGCTCTGGCACGACTGGCGCCGACCACCGGCCCCGAAGTCCGAACCACCCCTGCATGAACTGCCCGACCTCCGCTTCGACGCCGCCCAGTACGACGACTCCGTGGTTGAGGCCTAGCCTCGTAGCGGGCTGCTGACAAACCTCAACGGCATGCTTTCGTCGCTCCTGATGTCCACCCCCCGGAGTGCCAGCAGGTGGTGAACGAGCCTGCTCAGGTCGTCTCGACACACCTGCTGATGGACTTCCTCGCGGGAAGGCCTCTGGTTGATCTTGTGAACCGAACAGCTGCCGGCATGTCTGTTCCTGGAACCCAGCCGTGGCCGGCGGGATCCTTGCCGCGCGAGCAAGTGAGGCTGGGCGTGTGACAACCCGTGACATGGTTTCAGGTAGCAACAGCAGAAGCCCTACCTCACCGAGGTGAAGTTCGAGGTGGGATTTTCGGATCTCACCTTCGCCGTTTCAGCGCACGTGCCACGCGCGGGAGTTCTTCGTGGAGCAGCCGGCCGGTCAGTGCGCCGCCGTACACGACGGCGCCGACGCCGACGAGCCAGGACTGGATGACCAGGACGGTGCCGATCGGTCCGTAGGCGAGGGTGTTGGTGGCGATCAGCGGCGAGAAGACGAGCCGGGAGAAGAGTCTCAGGCCGAGCAGCCCGACGGTCGTGGCCACGGCGCCGGGCAGCAGGGCGCTCCATCGGACCCGTCCGCCGAGCAGCAACCGCTGTGACCACCAGAGGAACAGGGTGGCGCTCAGCACTGCGGCGAGGCCGCCGGCCGGGGTCTGCCGCCACAGGGTTGTGGTGGCGGACAGGAGGAGGAGCCCGATGAGGGCGGCGAGCCACACGAGGTGCCGCCACCTGGCCCACCAGCGGGCCGGTGGTAGGCCCCAGACCTTCTCGTAGGTGGTCTGCACCGCCGCCCCGAAAGAGAGGCCGAAGACGGCGAGGGCGGCGAGGCTGAACGCCGTCGTGGTCCGCAGTGTCTGGCCGGGCAGGGCGATCAGCTGCTCGACCTTCTTCCTGGAGGGCGCCGACACGCCGAGTCCTTCGCCCAGCCATTGTGCGAAGCCCTGTCCGTGCGCCGGATCGGCCGCTGAAATGACGATCAGCAGCGGCACGAGCGTAAGGAACCCGAGCGCCGCGAAGCCGAGCGACCGCTGCCACAGTTCGAGAGTGCTGCCCTGCCTCCATCCGCGTCCGGCCGGCGAACGGCGGACTATCCGGCGCAGTCGCCCGAACAGGGACGGACGGCCTTCGGCATCGGGAGACTGCATCGGCATGGATGCTGACTACCACGGTCGATGCCGTCGCCGAGCAAATGGCGCGGCCAGAGTGGAGTCGGGGCAGCGACGTGCCCCGCGCGCCACGGCGGGCCTGCGGGGCGCGGTGATCAGTGCTTGAAGGCGTCCTTGATCTTCGCTCCGGCCTGCTTGGTGTTGCCCTTGACCTGGTCACCGCGGCCTTCGGCCTGCAGGCGCCGGTTCCCGGTGACGCGGCCGACGGTCTTCTTGGCGCCGCCTTTGACCGCTTCGGCCTGGTGCGCGATCTTCTTGGCGATACTCATCGGGGCTGCCCTTCGAGGGTGGCGGGCGCTTCGGGGCGGTGGCCCGTCAGTGGTCTGCGCATGTGGTGGCGGCGATCTACCGGTGGGCGGCTCGGTGCCCGAACGGGTGCGTCCAGCTCCGATGACCGTCGCCGGGGCTGGGATGCGGGTCGTCTGGAGGTGAGTCGTTCCGTTGTGCGGCGGTCTCCGCGCGGGCGGTGTCGCGTTGGCCGATCAGGTCGTCGCGTTCCTTGCCGGCGGCGGTCTCCGCGCGGGCGGTGTGTCGCGTTGGCCGATCAGGTCGTCGCGCTCCCTGCCGGCGGCGGTCTCACGGCGGGACTCCTTGAGCCCGTGGCGTGCGGCGCGGCCCCGGCGAGAGGTGCGGCGCGCACCGGCCAGGAGCAGACTCAGTCCGAACATGGCCAGGGCCCCGACGATGATGCCCTACAGGAACAGCGTGCCGGTGGAGCCGGTGACGTGGTAGCCGAATACCTCGTACCCGCCTGTGAGCGCGTGTCCGCTGCCAGTGTTGGTGAGAATGCCCGCCACGCCGACGACTACCGCGGCGACCAGGATGATGAGCCCGATGATGATGATCATGGCGCGCTCCGGAAATTTTTGCTGCAGACCCACAGTTGAACCGCGCCGCCCGGGATACCAGCGCGAACAGGGACGGCAGGATCGACCGGGGTAGCCCATGCGCGCGGACACCCTGGGTTGTCCACCCACACGTACCCGCCGTTCCGGCTCGGCGCCTCCCCGCCGGGCGGCCGACGGTGAGACCATGAAAAAGCGGCTAACATGCCGCCGACCATCGCGCCTCGGAACGAGGAATGATCATGGTCAAGGTCCTTTTGGTGCTGTTGTGCCTGGTCCTGCCGTTCCTGGCAGTGCTGATCAAGGACGGGCCGAGTATCAAGGTGCTCTGGGCCTTCCTCCTTCAGTTGTGCGGCCACGTGCCCGGAGTGATCTACGGGATCTACCAGGTGGTCAAGGACTGAGGCCCCGTCCCCCAGCACAGGCACTCGACACGCCGGGTTGGCACCCATGTCACGACACGAGAACGAACACCGGACAGCTGACGAGAGCAGGCCCGCCACCGGTGGCGCCGGTCCGACTGAGAGTCCGACCGACCTGCCCAAGAGGTCATGGTGGGGCGTCCTGAAACGCACCACCAAGCAGTTCAAGGCCGACAGCCTCAGCGACGCGGCAGCCGCGCTCACCTACTACGGCCTGCTGGCGATCTTCCCCGCTCTGCTCGCCCTGGTGTCGATCCTGGGGCTGGTCGGCAGCTCCGCCACCAAGCCGCTGCTCGACCACATTCGCAACCTCGGCCCCGGATCCGCCCGCCAGATCCTCACCACCGTCGTGCAGCAACTCCAGAACGCCCAGGGCAAGGCAGGCATCGCACTGGCCATCGGGATCGCACTCGCCCTGTGGTCCGCCTCCGGCTACATCGCGGCCTTCATGCGCGCCGCCAACCACGTCTACGGCATAGACGAAGGCCGCCCACTCTGGAAGACCCTGCCCACACGACTCGTCCTGACCATCGTCCTCGTCGTACTCCTCGCCCTCACCGCTACCGGTGTCGTCTTCACCGGCACACTGGCCACCAAGACAGGGAAGATCCTCGGAATCAGCGAAAACGCCGTACAGGTCTGGGGCATCGCCAAATGGCCCGTCCTCGTCATCATCGTCATCGCGATGGTCACCCTGCTCTACTGGGCCGCCCCCAACGCCAAACGACCCAAGCTGCGCTGGATCCTCCCCGGGAGCCTGGTCGCCGTAGCCCTCTGGATCATCGCATCCGGCGCGTTCGCCCTCTACGTCGCCAACTTCGGCAGCCTCAACAGCACCTACGGCAGCATCGGAGCCGTGATCCTCTTCCTCCTCTGGCTCTGGTTCTCCAACCTCGCGATCCTGCTGGGCCTCGAGTTCAACTTCGAGCTGGAACGCGGACGAGCCATCGCAGCCGGCCACCCACCCGAGGAAGAGCCCCACCCCGAACCCCGCGACACCCGCAAACCACCGCCTGACACCCCACAAGATCACGACAGACCCAGTCGCTGACTCCCGCTTCTCCTCGCCGCCGGAAGAGGATGGGAGAGCGGGCCGGGGCAGGAGAGCGAGGAAGGGCTGGATCGGGTCCGAGGCCGCCACGATCGGGGTGGTGAAGGAGGTCGGGTGATGGCGTCCGAGGCGCGACGGGCAACTGCGGCATCCGCATTCTCGTCCAACGAGACGGAGGAAGGCCGGGACGCGGGGGCGGCGGCAGCCGGGCTGCATCCACGCGGCATGCCCGCACATGTGGGTGACAGAAGTTGCGGTCTTCCGCCGCACCGCGGCCGGGCAGGTGGTGGTTCAGCGCGTCGGGTGTCGGCCTGAGCGCCGGGACCAGCGGATGCCGGCGTAGGCCATGTCGGCGACGAAGAGAATGATCGCGATGACGAGGAGGAAAACCCATCCGTGGGCGACGGCGCCGATGATGCCCAGCACGATCGCGACGACAACCAGAGCCAGGATCAGGACCATGACGAGCCTCCTCGGCCGCATATGGGCGCTCAGCGGCGGGCGAGCTGCCGCTCGCCGCCGGCACCCTTCTGGTAGGCCAGGCCGTAGTGCTGGAAGACGGCGTCCTCGTCCTCGGCAGGCAGGATGTCATCCATGCCGATGGCAGGGCAGTCCCTCACGAGCGCCTTGTCGTAGGCAACCTTGAGATAGCCCGGTCCGACGCTCGCGTCGTTCAAGGGGACGAAGACCAGCCGGTGCCGGGTGGGCATGCCGATCTGGACGGTCGCCATGGCCGGCTCATCCGTGCTGGTGTCCACGTAGATCGCCTCCAGCGTCCCGATCTTGCTCCCGTCGGCATCGACGACGTCATGGGTACGCCACTCGCGGATGTCCCCTATCTGGATCATCATGGCTCCCTTCGCGCGGCCCGGTCCCCGGGCGCGGGCCTACCCGGACCGGCAGGCTCACCTGGCCCGTGTCGTGTGGCCTTGCAAGTTTCAGCGTGCCTCGGTCTGAGCGCCGAGGCCAACGAAAGCACCCCTTCCGTTCGAGGCCGCTCAGTGCCGCGTAGCGGGAAGGCGGAGGCCGGCAGCGGACGGGACAACCCCGCCGTCGGCGTGTGGCGGCGTCGCCCCCTGGGCGAGCTGACATTGCGCTGCCGCTACGCGGCGGTGGTGAGGTCGGCGCGGCCGAACAGGAGCGCGTAGCCGCGGGGCAGGTGGGCGAGGAGGCGGTCGGTGAGCCGTTCGCCTGCGAGGTCCGCCAGGGCTGCCAGGACGGAGGAGGCGTCCCACCGGGCTGCGGTGAGGCTGGTGTTCAGGGTGCGGGCGACGGCTTCGACGAAGGGAACTGCGACGGGTTCGGGCAGCGGGATCTGGAAGGCGAAGGTGGCGCGGGCCTGGCCTGGCAGTGCTGCGGCGAGGTCGCAGCGTTCGTCGCCGGTGAGCTGGGAGCCGAGCACGGCGAGGACCGCGTCCAGGACGCGTTCGGCTTCTTCGTCGCTGGGGTAGCGGCCGAGGGTGCGGACTTGCTGGATCAGGCGGCGGTGCCGGGTCATGGCGATGGCCTTCCGGGCGGGCCGCCGCGGGCAGCGCGGCGGCGCGAAGCGGTCGGGTCAGGGGCGTTGGCCGGGGGCGGGGCGGCCGAACAGGAGGTCGCAGCCGGGCGGCAGTTGGAGCAGTACCTGATTCATGAGGTCGTCGCCGGCGGCATCGGCTGCGGTACTGAGGACGGCTCCGATGTCCCACAGGGCGGTGACCTCGGTGGCGCCTTCTATCCAGGCCGCGGTGGCGCGCACGAACCGTTCGGGGCTGAGCGATTCGGCGGCCTGCAGGGGGTTGAGCAAGATCAGAGCGAGGGTCTCGGGCGGGCGCGCGGCCAGTTCGGCGCGTACGTCGCCGACCAGGTGGGCGCCGAGCAGGGCCAGGACGACGCGGGCCGCCCGCTCGGCCTCCTGGGGTGTGTCGTATTCGCCGCGTTCCTGGACCTGGTCCGGGAACGCCTCCCATCGAAGAGTCACCGTGTGTCTCCCTCCGTCCCGTGGGTGGGCGCGAACGCCGTCGGTGGCCCGGTCAGGGCTCGACGGTCAGGCGCCGGTCGAGGCCGGTGAGTTTCAGCAGCCTGGCCACGGACCGACCGGCCCCGCGAAGGACCAGGCACCCGCCGCTGCGGTCGGCCTGGTTGCGGGCCCCGACGAGGACGCCCAGGCCCGCGCAGTCCATGAACGTCACCTCCGACAGGTCGAGCACGACCTCGCGGTGCGAGTGCCGCGCGTCGGCCAGGGCTCGGCGCGGTGAGGCGGCGGCGAGATCGATGTCGCCGCTCGCCCTCGCCACGGCGCGGGTGGGGCCCTGGTCGCGCATGGCGTCTGTCGCTGTCTGTTCGGTCTTCACGACGCCTGGCGTGGTCGGGGGCGCGAGGTGGTCGCCGAGAGGGAGATCCGAAACCCCCGTGCTCGACACCCTGGCCGCCATGACGGTCGACTCGCTCGAGCGATGCGACCTGCCTCCGAACATGCTCATCCTCACGCGCATCGCCGCGCTCGCCGCCATGCACGCACCGCGGGTGTCCTACCTCGCCCACATCGACCCCGCCCTCAGAGCCAACCTCACCGCAAGTCAGCTGCAGGACGTCCTGGTCGCGATCGCTCCCATCGTGAGCACCGCCCGCGTGATGTCCGCTGCCGGCAACATCGTCGCGGCTCTCGGCATCGCCATCGCCGTGGCCGAAGAGGAAGCCCGGGGCATCGCGTAGGCGCCCTGCCACGTCACCATCGACCGCGCCGGTCACCGGTCACCAACCACCCGGCGCGGTCGGCGCATAACCTGCGCCGACGATCACAAGGCCCGGCCGTACCGACAGGCGAACGGCCAACGACTTCCAGAAGCGGGCCCGCCAGCTGCGCAACGCCGTCGAGCCGATCGCGGCCGCCGTGTACTTCGCCCCCGAGGCCGCCGCGGCCTGCCAGGCACTGGGGTTCGACGGCAGCCCGGTGAGCCAGGACGGCGCCGCCCGGCCGGGGCCTGAAGGCCTACTGCACCAGCCGCGGCACCTGCATGAGCCAGGTCACCGGCGGGGTGAGGACCGCCGCGTTCAGCCGCTGCGGCACCCTGGGCCGACCGACCCATCCACTCCGGCCTGTGCCCCATCGGCTACCCCGACCACCCGCTCGGCGAGCTCTGGCGGGCCGTCGGCGCCAGCGTCGATGATCGCCTCAGACCAGGGGGCGGGGTGCGCTCCAGGAATCCGTCGAGGTCGTCGCGGAGGGCGTCCAGGACGGGCCGCGAGGCACCGGGACCATCAACACACATGGAGAGCAGCCTCGTTGAGCATGCCTCCCGCCCTGCCGGCGCCGCCGACGCCATGGAGGGGAGGGCGGCCGACGCGGGCGCGCGGAGCGCCTGCCCTGAGGCGCCACGCCCGCCTGCGCCATCCGGGGGCCCGCTGGACAGCGCACGCGGCATTCCTGTCGAACCCCGAAATGGAATGCGCCGGAAGGACCCGCTCCCGCAATTCCGGCGCATACTGCAGGGAATGACGAAATCTGCAGCAGTCCGCCGCGTCCTGCCCACCAGCCCCTTCAAGGCCCGGATCGAAGCACCGCGCAAGCACTTCGCCGTCGGCGACCGCGTCACTCACGACCAGTACGGCCTCGGCCGGGCCATCGGCGTGGAAGGCGACAGCGACATCGCGGTACTCGTCGACTTCGGATCGCGGCGGGAACGCATCACCCAGCCCTACGCCGCCATGTTCAAACTCTGACCCAGGACTCACACGTTCTCGGCCGAGCGCGCCGCACCGCGCATGGCGCGGAGACACCGCCGCGCGCCCCTGGATCATCGCGCCGGTCCGCCGTCCAGGAGCGCGCACCCAACCAGGTCGAACAGGCACCCCCGATCCCGTCCCGGGCCGCACCGGCGACAAACTTGAACAGTACGTGACACCTCGTCACCGATGGCCGACTGCGGGGTGGGCAGGGCGATAAACTCCGCGCGTGGCCCGGGGCCAGTACGGCCACCGCCTCGTCGGCGCGGCCGAGCTCGCCCAGGGCGGTGCCGAGCAGCAGTGCGGCCCGCGGGTCGAAGCCCTGCCGCAGTGCCGCTTCGGCCAACTGCCTTATCCGGTCAAGGTCGTGGGCGTAGTACGCCAGAGCGGCCGAGCGCAGCAGCAGCTCGGCGCCGCGCTCCTCTTGTCCGCCCCCGCGCAGGCCGGGGTGATCGTCCCGCAGGTCCACCAGGCCGGCATCGTCATGGACGACGCAGCCGGCTTCCGCTCGGTGGCGCCCCCGTTCTGCCCGCCGCGCGAAGCCGGACGCCCGGCGTCGCCCGGCCTATATCCACACGCATACTCGGGCGCCTCATCGTGGACCTCCTCACCGCGTCGACGAACAGACCGTCATCGGGGCGGGCATCGGGGCGGCCGCGCTGACCGTGCCCAGCCTGGCCGGCTCACTGCGAGCTGTCCTCGACGACTCTCTCGGCGGAGTGTCCGGGTCAGCTCCGGTCGGGGAGGCGGGGCGTGGGGCCGCCGTTGACGTTCGGGTCTGCGACCGGTGCGCCGGTCGTCGAAGCCGTCGAAGTCGCCATGGGCGCCGCGGAGTGCTGGAGGGACCGTAGGATGGCCAGCCCCTGGCTGGCGATGCCGGCCGCGATCTGGTTCACCCCGTCGGTGCCGTTCAGGACGGTCAGATCGGCGCCCGCCATGCCCCGGGCCGCCGCGTCGGCGAGTGCGGGGAGGGCCTCCACGATCCGGTTGGCCGCGATCAGCTCCTGGTTGCCGTCCCGCAGTGACGCCGCGCGGGCGGCGTTGGCGTCCGCCTGGGCCTGGGCCAGGGTCCGTTCGGTGTAGGCGCCGGCGTCGGCCTCGAACTTCACCCGGTCGCGGTCCGCCTCGGCCAGCGTCCGCTTCCGGTAGGCCTCGGCGTCGGCGGGGCGCCGCACCTCCGCCTCCAGCCGCTGCGCCGTGAGCGCCGCATTGCGCTGCGCGAGGGCGGTCTGTTCCTCGGTGACCTCCTGGGTGGCCCGTGCCTCGGCAAGCGGCCCGGCCTGGGCGGCGCGCGCCCTGGACTGCTCGGTCTCCGCGAGGAAGCCGGCCCGCTTGATCGCGGTGTCCCGCTCGTACTCGGCCTTGAGCGCGGCGGCCTGCTGCTCCCGTTCGCTCGCCTCCTGGTCGGCCTTGGCCTGGGCGATCCGGGCCTGACTGGCCACCGCCGCCGCGTGCGGCGCGGCGAGGTTGTTGATGTAGCCGGTGGCGTCCTCGATCTCCTGGATCTGCAGGGCGTCCACCACGATGCCGAGCTTCTCCATCTCGCCGTGACTGCCCGCCATGACTTCCTGGGCGACCCGGCTGCGTTCCCTGATGATCTGCTCCACGGTCAGCCCACCGATGATGGAGCGCAGGTGGCCCGCGAATATCCGTCCGACCAGTTCCTGCATCTGGTTCTGCTCGGACAGGAAGCGCCGGGCCGCGTTGGCGATCGACACGGCGTCGTCGCCGACCTTGAAGACACAGACCGCGCGGACGGTGAGCCGGATGCCCTGCTGGGTGACGCAGTCCTCGGCGATCTCCGCCTCCTGCAGGGCCAGGGACAGCATGCGGGCCTTCTGCTTGACGGGAACGACGAAGCTCCCGTGGCCCGTGACGATCCGGAACTGGGTGTCCTGCGACTGCCGCTTGGAACCGGAGATGAGCATGGCCTCGTTGGGCGCGGGCACGTGCCAGAACAACATGACGAACCACCTGACCTGCAACAGCTCGACGAGGGCCGCGGGGCCGCCGGACTCAGGGCGGCAACGGCTCGACGAGCACCGACCGGGCGGAGATCGTGTCGGTCACGACCACCCGGGTGTTCACCGCGACCGGCCCGGCGGACCAAGCCGCGAACACCTCCGACCCGCCGCGCAAGCCGACCAGCACCTCGCCCGGCCCGTCCGTCGGGATCGGCACCGTAACCCTCCCGACGGCTCCGACCGGGCTTTGCTGGGAGTCATCGGCCACGTACATGACACCTCGTGCCGTGAGACACGACGGCGCAGTGGGCGGCCGGAACACGAACGGCCACGGGCGGCACCCCTCCTGGAGGCACCGGGCCCCCGGTCGAGTCCTTCGGCGGAATGCCTGCGAGCAGCGCGCGCGGTGCGACCGCCCCGACCCCACCCACGGTACTCCGGCCGCAGCAGGGAGGCGTTTCTCGGGTACCCGCTCGGATCTCCGGCCCGGGAGTCCCGGCCCGGAGCCGACCGGGCCCGGCTCGAAGGCTGGGCCACCAACCGCCCGGATCGGCGGCTTTCCGGGCCACCCGGATGACGTCGACACTGTCGTCAAGGCGGCGGGCGAGCGCTACACAGCGCTGCTCCCGTCGTTCGATGCGTAACCTGCGACCGCGCCAGGCCCTGCTGCTGACGCCGGCGGCCCCGGCGCGCCGATGGCGTGTGCCTGCGGTCCAGTCGAGTGGGCCTGTCGTACGGTCGAGGTCGCAGACCGGTGTCCACGCTGATCCGGTCCCGGTCCCAGCCCAACTGCCCTCCCCCCGGGTGGCTGGGCTTCACTGTGACCGCCGCGGAACCGGGCCTGCCCGGCACTGCCCGCCGGGTGGACCGGGGTGGTCGCACTGCCTCTCGACGGCTTCGGCTCGCGCGGGTCGCGGCGGGGGGCGTACACCGGAGACATGGCCCGCGCCGACGGCACCGCGAGAATCGATTCCGGTGACGACGCGCCGGAGCTGTGCGACGAGTGCGGGCTGCTGGCCCCCGCGCGGGAACTGGTGGTGCTGCGGGTGCCGGACTCCTCCGCGGTGGACACCGATCCGCGCTTCGACGGCGAGCGGCTGCTGCGCGCGTGCGGTGAGCCGCACCTGGTGCGGCTCACCGCCGGCTACCGGCGCCGTCCGTTCGTGGTCGAGGAGCTGTGAGCAGGGCAGATCACCCGGGCGGTGCGTCTGCTCGGCCCGCTGGACGAGAAAGAGATGTACGACCGTGTGGTCGTGATGACCGGCCTCGACGAGGAACAGATGATGCGGGCGGTCGCCTGGCAGGACGGCCACGGCCATTCGTCCGGCGCCGGCCCGGGGTGAGCGGCCCAGGGCGTGAGCGGTTGCGCGGTCGTGGTGGTCGACCGGTGGCAGTCGGGCCGGGGCTGGTGCCCGCAGGACCGGGCACATTTACTGACCTTGGCGCTTCAAGGTGATTGGCCTGTTTGTGTAGCTGACTGGCAGTCATTTGCGCGCTATGCCATTGGTATGCGCTATGCGGATGGGGGCGGGCTGACGGCGAAGGCACGTCAGCGCCGTGAGACGGTGCGGCTGGAGGCCGCTGCGTTGTTCGACGAAGGCGTCCCGCCGAAGGTGGTTGCCCGCAGGTTGCGGGTGACCGCGAAATCGGCCTACCAGTGGCACCAGGCCTGGCGGGAGGACGGGGCCGGCGCGCTGGCCTCACGGGGACCGGGCGGGCAGCGATGCAAGCTCTCGGCGCGATGTCAGGAGAAACTGGCCGAGTACCTCGAGCAAGGGCCGGCCGTGCACGGCTGGGATGAGAACCAGGCGTGGACCGGTGCGCGAGTGGCGACCCTGATCGGCCGGAAGTTCCACGTGTCCTACAGCGTCTCGGGGGCCACCCGCCTGATGCACCGTCTCGGCTTCACCCCGCAGGTCCCCGCGCGGCGAGCCGCCGAACGCGACGAGCAGGCGGTGTCCGCGTGGAAGGAGGTGACCTGGGCGGAGGTAAAAGCGCCCGGGCGGCCTGCGACGGATGGCTCTGCTTCGAGGACGAAGCCGGGTTCACCCGCAGACCGCCCAAGGGACGCACGTGGGGACGGCGCGGCATCACCCCGGTCGTGAAGGTCTGCGGCCGGGGCTCGGGGAGAGTCTCGGCGGCCGGGCTGATCGCGATGCGACCGGGCTCGCGGACCCGACTGTGCCACCGGCTGCGACGCCATACCGGCCGCAAGGGCGAGCGCCGCAGCCTGTCCGAGCGCGACTACATCGGCCTGATAGACGGAATCCACCAACTGGTAAAAGCGCCGATCGTGCTGGTCTGGGACCGGCTCAACACCCACGTCTCCCATGCCATGCGCGACCTGATCGACGCGCGGGAATGGCTGACGGTGTTCATCCTGCCCGCCTACGCGCCCGAGCTGAACGCGGTCGAGTACCTGTGGGCCCACGTCAAACGCAGCCTCGCGAACCTCGCCAACGTCGCACTCGACCGACTCGAAGCCCTCGTCCACAACCGTCTCAAGCGACTGCAGTACCGCTCCGACATCCTCGACGGCTTCCTCACCGGAACCGGACTCTCCCTCGACCTCCCACCGCCATCACCTTGAAGCGCCAAGGTCAGTAGCTGACGTGCGACGCCGTCCGCGCCGACCAGTGTGCAGCTGCGTGGGCCTCCGCTGCTCCGGTCAGACGCCGGAGACGTTGGCGATCTGCCCGACCGCGGCGGTAATGGCCATGGCCACCCCTCCGCCGAGAACGACCCGCACGGTCGGCCGCAGGACGCCGGTGCCGGCAGCGCGGGCCGCCAGGACGCCCGCGCCAGCGAGGCGGGCAGCAGCGTCATGGGGTGAAACGTATCGGGCCGCCCCGACAGCACAGGCTAGGCCTGGAGAGAATCCGGGTGCACGGGAGTGGGGTGCGCTGGCAGCATGCAGCCCCTGTCGGGAGCTGAACCGCCCGACCTGAGTGTCGTCGCCGTGCATGCGGTGGACGGTCAGGGCGACGGTCGCCCGGAGCCAATTCGTCTCCGAGGCGGCGATTGCGTACGGGCTGTCCGCTGGTGACCAGCCATCCGGCAGGTGATGCTCATGATGGATTCCTGGGCCGCCGCAGCCACCTGCCGCAGGCATTTTCTCGACGGCCGCGGAAATGAGATTTCGTTCTGTGTGGGCTGTGCCGTAAAGTCGGTGTCACCGACGCGGGGTGGAGCAGCTCGGTAGCTCGCTGGGCTCATAACCCAGAGGTCGCAGGTTCAAATCCTGTCCCCGCTACTATGCAACAAGGCCGGGCCCGTCGCACTGTGTGCGTCGGGCCCGGCCTTCGTGTTGGTTTGGTCAGCAGTCGATGGCGGTGTCGACCTCGATTCGTCAGCGGTGAGCGGGTCGTGATCATCCTGGCGTTTTGCCCGTAATGGCCCCGTTAATGGAACGCCGGGCACTCACCTGCCGACGCGAACCCCTCGACCGGACGCTGATCTAGAACCAACGCCGTGTAGATAGCGGCTGCGAGCGTCCGTTACGGGTCTGGTGTGGTCAGGATGTCGATGCTGATGGTGGCCTTGTAGCTGGTCCGGTCGACGGTGCCTTTGGCGTTGTACTTGGAGATCGCGCGTTTGACGACGCGGGGTCGGGTGCGGATGCGCCGGTCGGGCATGAGGTCGGCCAGGACTCGTCGGCCGATGGTGCCGACGAGGTCGATGACGGTGTCCGCGATGACGCCCGCGGCCTGGATGACCAGGTCGCGGGCGGTGTTCAGGGCGATGGTGAAGCTGGCCCGGTCGGGGTCGACGCCGGGACGGGTGCCGGTGGAGTCGGCCATGGCCAGGCGCAGGACCTGGTAGGTGACCAGCAGCGCGTAGACCTCCTGGGCGATCCCGGCGGGGGTGCGGGCACGCAGGACGCGGCCGCCCAGGATGGTGGACTTGATCTCCAGGTAGGTGGTCTCGATCTCCCACCGCTGGTGGTACAGCGTGATCAGTTCCGCGGCGGGATGGGTCCGGTGGTCGGTCAGGGTGGTCAGGATCCGGTAGAGGCCGGTGTGGCGGCCGGTGGCCGTGGCGATGGTGATCTCGCAGTCGATGACGCGAACCGCGACGGTGCCGAGTCTGGACAGGTAGGAGCCGTCGCGGTTGCGGTGAAGGACGGGCAGGTGGCGGCCGTTCTTCACCCGGACCAGGACGTGGGCGCCGGTGGTGGCGATGGTGCTCACCAGGCTCTGGGCGGCGAAGTTGCGGTCCAGCAGCACGATCATGCCCTCGCGCAGGCTGCGGAGCAGGCGGGGCGCGTAGGTGGTTTCCCCGTCTGCGGTCGGTCCGAACACCGCGTCCAGGACGGTGCGGGTGCCGCAGGACACCAGGACCAGTAGTCTCAGTGCGGGATATCCCGAACCGCCGTTGTTGCAGCGGTGTTTGGTGTACTCGGTCAGGTTCGCCGGGCTGTCGGGCACCGCGATCGTCGTGCCGTCGATCGCGCAGACCAGCAGCCCCCGCCACCACGCTCCTGTGGTGCGGATTCCGGCGGCCGGGCCGCTCAGCAGGTCGAACAGCCAGTGCAGCGGCTCGGCGCCCACCCGTTTGCGGGCCTGTGCCAGAGCGCCGCCGGTCGGGTCGGCGACCGGCAGACCGTCCAGGCCGGCCGTCAGCCGTTGCCACACCTGCCGCCAGCCGAGCCCGGGGAACAGGCACCCGGCCAGCAGCAGATACACCACCACCCGCGACGGCAGATCCCGGATCCGGGCCTGCGTCCTGCCGGTCTGTGTCAACGCCTCGTCGACCATCTCGAACGGCACGATCCGGGTCAACTCGCCGAGATGGCCCGGCGCGAACGCCCCTGCGGCAACCACAACCTCGCGAGAGATGACAGACTGAGCACCCACGGAGCTCCTAGCCGAACAGTGATCTTGGTCGACACGGTTCTAGCAGGGAGCTCCGTCCCATTTCAGCCCACTTGACGAAGCCGCCGAGGCGCTATCTACACGGCGTTGGATCTAGAACCAGCGCCATCTCCTGCACGTACTGCGGGAGTTCGAGGACCACTACAACACCCACCGCCCACATCACGCACTCCGCCAGGACACGCCGCTGACACCACGGCCCGTCCCGATCGCCGATACCGGGCGGATCGCCCGGCTGGACGTCCGCGGACGCGACCGTCTCGGCGGCACCCTCCACGAGTACCGACATGCCGCATGACCTGCACGGACAGACTGGTCGGCACCCACAGGGGCGGCGCGCGCCGGAAGACCCCCGGCAGGGGCCGTACCACGCCGTCCGCCGTGCCAAGCGGCGCCGCCGTACCGAGAGGTCGGCGATCAGTCCGCCGTGGCGATCAGCGGCTGGAGCAGGATGTCGGGTTGGGCGCGCTGGAAGGCGTTCAGGTGCCACTTGTCGGCGAACAAGGCCAGCAGCACGTCATCCGAGCGGCGGGTGAGCACCTCGCCGTTGGTCAGACGGGCTTTGGCCAGGGCTGCGGCGCCGTCGGCGTCGGTGATCCGGGCCAAGCGGTAGGAGAGCTGGTCGAGGGCGATCGGGGAAGAGAACTCGTGCTCCATCCGGTGCAGGATCACGTCGAACTGCATCGGGCCGACCGCAGCCATGACCGGCGCCTGGTCGCCACGCCGGTCGGAGACCAGCACCTGGATCACGCCTTCCTCATCGAGTTGGGCGACCCCCTTGCGGAACTGCTTGGAACGGCTGATGTCCTTGGGCCGTGCCACCGCGAAGTACTCGGGGGCGAAGGCGGGCAGCGGGGGAAACTCGGTCTTCTTGCCGGTGAAGAGGGTGTCGCCGACCCGCAGCGCGCTCGCGTTGATCAGGCCGACCACATCGCCGGGGTACGCGGTGTCGACCACGGTGCGCTCGGCCCCGAAGACGGTGTGTGCGTACTTGGTTGCGAAGGAGCGGCCGCTGGCCGCGCGGGTGACGTGCATGCCGCGCTCGAAGACACCGGAGCAGACTCGGACGAAGGCGATCCGGTCGCGATGGGCCGGGTCCATGTTCGCCTGGATCTTGAACACCAGACCGGAGAACTCCTCGCCGACCTCGCGGCTGCCGCCCTTGGCCAGCGGGCGGGGCCCGGGAGCCGGCGCGAGGTCGACCACGGCGTCCAGCAGGGGCTTCACACCGATGTTGGTCAGCGCGGCGCCGAAGAAGACCGGGCTGATCTTGCCGGCCTCGAAGGCCTCCTGGTCGTAACCGGGGCCGGAGGAGAGCACCAGCTCCAGTTCCTCCAGCGCGGTCGTCCAGGCTTCGCCCTCCTGCTCGGCAGCCTCCTCGGAGGTGAGCTGCTCCTCGAGGGCGGCGTGCGTGCCGGCCGGCACCTTGGTGTAGCGCAGCATCTGCTCGGTGTTCCCCGCTTCGACCAGGCCGCGCAGGTTGCCGGCGTTGCCCACCGGCCAGACGACCGGGACGGGGGTGATCCCGAGGTGCGTCTCGATGTCCTCGAGCAGGGTGAGTGCATCCCGGCCGCGCCGGTCCCACTTGTTGATGAAGGTGATCACGGGGACGCCGCGATGGCGGCAGACCGCGAAAAGCTTGCGGGTCTGCTCCTCCAGGCCCTTGGCCGCGTCGACCAGCATGATCGCGCAGTCGACGGCGGCCAGCACCCGGTAGGTATCCTCGGAGAAGTCGGCGTGGCCGGGGGTGTCGACCAGGTTCATCACGTGGTCGCGATAGCCGAACTGCAATGCGGCCGAGGTCACCGAGATACCGCGCTCGCGTTCCAACTCCATCCAGTCGCTGGTCACGCCGCGTCGGTCACCCTTGGCGTGCACCGCACCGGCAGAAGTGATCGCCCGCGCGTGCAGCGCCAGCGCCTCGGTGAGCGTGGACTTGCCCGCGTCCGGATGGCTGATCACGGCGAAGGTCCGTCGGCGGCCGGCCTCATGAAGGACCTGCGGGACGGGGACGGACTGTTCGGTGCTCACGGGTTTCCTCGGGTACGCATCGGCAGCAGGCCGGGTGACGCCTCTCCGTACCTGGTGAGCCGGGGATCAGGTCCGCAGGCCCAAGAAGCGATAATAGGCTGCCGGACGGCGTGACCCCGAAATTCCCGTTTGCCGGCTGCCGCCCCGGCTCCAGCCGGGATAGCAGCCGAACTGCCAGGAGTCGAAGCCGAGGCCGAGCCGGTCCAGGGTCCTCAGCCACAGGTTGCGCCGACCCGCTCGGAGTGGATCGTCAACTCGCCTTCATCGAAGCCCTGTTTGGCGACGGTGCCCGGGATGAAGCGCCGGGCGACCTCCTCGCTCTCGCAACCGGCCACCTGCGGGGCTCGGAGAGTCGTCGCCGCAGGTCAAGCCCACGTATCGGTATGCGCAGGCTGGCATCGCCCGGATTGGTCGGCCTCGCCCACGACAGGTGAGCAATCTGGGCGAAGCCGGCTCCGCAGGGCGCGATGATCCGGCTGCTCTCGAGCCCGTGGTCAGCGGTCATATCGGGACGCTACGTCCTGCGACACCGAGCAGCGCCAGCGAGTCCACGACCCCTTGTCGCCACGACAAGGGATTGCCGCAGGTCAGGGCACCATTCCGCCCGCTTGTGGGTACGGAGTGAGCGCAGGGGTTCACCGCCTGCTGACGCCCGCCAGGAGACCATGAGCATGGCTGTTCACACGACCCGCTGGAAGTGATCACCATGCGCTCCGCAGCCCACGCCGGGCACGTCTACCGTCGGTGCGGCTGCCGCGACCAGGGTGGCAAGCAGCTCGGAGCCCACTGCCCCAAGCTCGCCACCGACCCCGATCACGGCACCTGGACCTTCTCCCTCGACCCTCCCCTCCCCCGACCACCGGCGCAACAACATCCGCCGCTGCGGCTACCCCACCGCCGAAGCCGCCCGCGCAGGACTGCGCCGGATGGTCGAGGGCCAGGCCGCCGGCTTCAACGCCGACCCCAACCAGACCCTCGCCGACTACCTCACGACCTGGCTCAAGGACAAGCAACTCACCCTCAAGCCCACCACCTACATCCGCTACCGCGACTACGTCACCAGCGACCTCGTCCCCGCCCTCGGCACGATCAGGCTCGACGACCTCGGCCACTCCCACATCGCCGCCTTCACCCAAACGCAACTCACCGCCGGACGCGGCAAGGTCACCGTCCACCGCTGCCTGGCCACGCTCTCCAGCGCTCTCGGCGACGCCGTCCGCCACCGCCGGCTCCCCTACAACCCGGCCCGCCCCACCGTGATCCCGAGGCCCGCGGCGGCCGAACGGCAGATCTGGACTGTCCAGGACGCCATCCGGTTCCTGGACTCCTGCCGCGCCGCCGACCCGGCCCTCGCCGACCTCATCGAGGTCCTCATCGGCACCGGCATCCGCAAAGGCGAAGCCCTCGCCCTGCACTGGAACGACGTCCACCTGCCCGAGCGCGTCCTCTACATTCGCTACACGCTCTCCGCCATCGACAACAACCGCCTGATCCTCACCTCACCGAAGATCCGCTCCAGCAAGGACTGGGTCGCCATCTCGCCGCGCGTCGCCATCGCGCTGCGTCACCGCGCCGAGGACAAGGACCCGTCGCTCTCCCACGCGGACCACGGCGGCTTCGTGTTCCACCACCCCGACGGACACCCCCTCCACCCCGCCTACGTCCTCAACCACTTCCACGACCTCTGCCGGCAATTCGACGTCCCCCGCACCGCCATCCACGACCTGCGCCACCTCGCCGCCACCATCTCCATCACCGCCGGCGTCCCGCTCACCGTCGTCTCCAAGACCCTGCGGCACGCCACCCTGTCCACCACCGCGAACATCTACGGCCACCTCACCACCCAAGCCGCCCGCGACGCCGTCGACCGTGCGCTCACCTCAGCCGGCCCCATCGAGCTCCCAGGCCCGCGCACACCCGGGGATCACACCATCAGAGTCCGCAATCAAGGGGTCGTCACCAGAACCCCGCTACGGAAAGCAAGTTGAGACACACCGCGCCCCTGACGTGGTCAGCTCGGGCGAAATCCCGCCCTCACAATGCACTCACAAGACCCGGAAAACACGTCAAGGCCGCTCCCACCTCACGGTGAAAACGGCCTACGACCTGCGTAAACGCCGGTCGGGACGACAGGATTTGAACCTGCGACCCCTTGACCCCCAGTCAAGGGGTTCAACTATTGTCGGCATCCGAGGCCTCAAGGCCTCGGCTCTTTTCTTGCTCAACTACCCCGGGAAACACGTGAGTTGGCTCTTCTTGACGGAAGCGATGGCACAGAGAGCTGACAGTTGCTCAGTGCTTACTTCGTGCAGAAGTGTCCGTTTCGGACCACCGGCGCCCATAGGCGCTCATCAGGTGTGGTCCCAAAGTGGTCCCCAGGCCGACCGCCCCACCACAGCTACGGCCCGTGATCGGAACCTGTCGACCCTTCAGCAAGCGGCGTCGCACCTGCCCGACTGCTCCTGCGTCGATGCCGTCAGCCGGCCCGCGGGGCCCGGTCCTGCGGGCGGATCATGGTCGCTTACCCATCGGTTGCGCATAGTGATCTTCCGGGCGGTGTGTCGTCTTGAGCGTGTCGTCGCCGTGTGGTTGTGACTACTTCGCGCACCGCCTCTCACGCTCTGCCGCCACGCCCGACCGGGCAGCGACTCTTGGTCCCAGATCACCGGATCGGGAGAAGGGGAAGCTCATGGGACAGCGTGCGCGGCGGGGACGGGTCTACCGGCGGTGCGGGTGTACGGACGGGCACGGCAAGCAGCTGGGTCCGTGGTGCGTGCGGCTGCTGAAGGAGGCGGGTCACGGGTCGTGGACGTACTGCGTCGACCTCGCCCCGGGAGACGGGAAGCGAAGGACCCGTCGACGGGGCGGGTTCACCAGCCGGGCCGAGGCGGCCCGCGAGATGGCCGCGGTGCTGGACGGTGAGCTGCGCGGGGTCTACGAGAACCGTCGCACCACGGTCGCGAGCTACCTGCGCGAGTGGCTGATAACGAGAATGCCGCACCTCGCGCCGAACACGTACGCCGGCTACGCCGCGTGCGTCGAGCGCGACCTCGCCCCCGCCTTCGGCCACCTCCGGCTCCTCGACCTGTGCCCGGAACACATCGACGCCTGGGTCACCGCACAGCTGGAGGCCCAGCGCGGGCGCGTCACCGTCTACCGGGCCGTGTCCACCCTGCGCAACGCGCTGAACGCCGCGGTTCGCTCCTGGCGCCTGCGCTACAACCCGGCCAAGCACTCGGTGCCGCCCAAGCCCCGCGCAGCCGAGCGAACCTGCTGGACCCCCGAGCAGGCCGCGACCTTCCTGCAGCACGGTGCGGAGCAGTACGCGGACCAGCTGACCGATCTGTTCGAGGTCATGCTCGGCACCGGCATGCGCCGCGGTGAGGTGACCGAGGCCAGCCGCGCCTGGATCAGCCTCTCCCCCAGGGTCATGACCGCCCTCCACCGCCAGGCCGCGATCCAGATGGCCGCCCACCCGGACGGCCGTCTCGAGGGCCTGGTCTTCGGCCGCCCTGGCGGGACGCCGTTGCGGCCCCAGTGGGTCCTCGATCAGCTCCGCAAACGCACCGCCGAGCTCGACCTGCCCCGCATCGGCCTGCACGACCTTCGCCACACCGCGGCCAGCATCATGATCGCGGAGGACATCCCCGTCGCTGTCATCTCCAAGACCTTGCGGCACTCCACCATCGCCACCACGATCAACCTCTACGGTCACCTCCTCAAGGACTCCGCCGACCAAGCCGTGCTCGCCCTGGCCCAGGCCCTCGACCGGGCCGCCGCCGGGCGGAATCCGGTCCCCGGGCCCGGCGAGGTCCTCCGGCGGGTGGCGTAGCCACGCGTCGAACGGCTCCGGTACCGCGGCTTGGACGGGGTGGACGTCTCTGGCCGTGCCTCCCGTCAGGGACGCCCGAGTGTGGCGTCGGCCGCAGGGGCCTCGTCCTCGTCGGAGTCCGGGCGGAGCATGTCGAGGAGGTCGTGAGCTGCCCAGTCCGGGAGGGTTGCGGGGGCGGCGCGCGGCCTGAGCTGCCCCCTTACAGCGGAGGAAGGTACCCGTCCCAGTCCCAGCCGTCGGTGGGGTCGTCGATGACGAGGCGGCCGGTGGCCGGAGACCAGCTGATGAAGATGTGGAAGTTGGAGCGGCTCAGCTCGACCGTTGCCGCCGCGTCGGCACCAGAATTGTCCTCGTCCTCTTCGTCCTCGTACCACTGATCTGCCTGGGTCCAACCGGCCTGCCGCAGGGGGGCGATGAGCCGCTCGAGCAGCTGCGGCCCGAGGGCGTGCGGTGACAGGAGGCTGTTCGGCGTGCTGTCCATGGGAGACCTCGTCAGGCAGTCGGTCGAGGGATGGTTCAGGGCTGGCCGGCTTGGGCGGATCGGGCCCGGAACAGCAGCTTGCGGACGATCTGATGCCACTGGCGGGAGTCCTCGCTGTAGGAGCAGTCGTCAGCGTCGGGTTTCCACTTCTCGAGCTCCAGGAGCTGCTCCACCAGCTGTCCGAGGCGGGCGGGATCGTACCCGCCCCGGCCGGGGTCCAACTGCTGCGCGATGTCGTGGAGCCGGTGGGCCGCGCGGTAGTGGGCGAGCTGGGTGTCCGTCAGGCGGCGGATCGCGTAGCCCCCGCATTTGCTGCACCAGTCGAACTTCGTGTCACCGAGCAGGTCCGCGATGGTGAGCAGGTCGTCGTCTGCGACGACACCGCGTTCGCGGACATGGGAGCAGAACGGCGAGTGCCCCTTGCCCTGGTAGCGGGGGTCGGCGTTGACTGCGTAGACCTGGACCTGCGCGAGGACCCCCAGAGGGATGCCGCTCCCGCTGCGCTTCCAGGTGCTGGCGTCGGGTGCTTCGAACGGCTCGAGGTCCAAGTCCTGGCCGTGGGCGAGGAGCCCGTGCCAGACCGCGCTGGGAAGGCTGCGCGAACGCCCGGCCCGGTCGTACCCGGAGTCCAAACTGCGCAGATCGGGCACACCGCGGGCCACCGCGAGCAGCCGCAGGTTGAACTCCCGCGCCCAGGGCCTGTCGCTGAAGACCAGCCAGGCGGCGCGCTCGGCGCCGGCTGCCAGGCCCAGCCGCTCGCCGAACAGCGGGTCGTCGGCTTCGCGCATCCGCTCCCGCCACATGGCGGAGGGCTCCTCGGGGCGCTGGCCGATCGCCTCGGACCAGGGGTCGATGAGTGCCGCAGGCAGGTCGACGGAGCTGGCGAGCAGGACACCTCGCCAGCCACGGGCCGCACGCCGCTCCAACTCCTTGAAGGGCAGGACCTCCGTCCCGGCGTCGGTGGAGAACACGGTGTACAGCTGGTCCTCGGCGCCGGGCGCGGTGCTGAGCAACCGCAGGTGCTCCGCGGTGAGGGGGCGGCGCTGGTGCACAGGGGCGTCGTCGAAGACTCCCGGCCCCAGGGGACTCGCTTCGCCGGCAGCCGTCGGGGCGCCGGGAGGCTCGGGCTCGCACCGTACGAGCGCGGCGCGGGTAAGGAGTTGGTCGACAATCAGCTGGGGTGCGCGAAAAGTGAGCCTGCGCCGGCCCCAGTCGGCGCTGGTCAGGTAGGTGAGCAGGACGCCGATCGTCCAGTTGTCGAGGCCGCCCAGCAGCCCCAGCTCACGCTGCTGCGAGTAGGGGTCCTCCTCCGGGGGTTCCTGCAGGTGTGCGGTCAGCGTCACCGTCACGTCCGGGTCCGCCGCGCCGGCCACCCGGCGTGCCTCCTCCTCCCAGGAAGCCAGCAGCCGGTCTGCCGCACGGCAAGCTTCGTCGTACCCCTTGCGCCGTGAATTGATTCCCCCGACGGCCTGATACGTGACCAGGTGGTCGCCCGGCAGTCCCCATGCGTCCGCTGCTGCCCCCTGCCAGCGGGACCACATCGACCGCAGCCGGCCGGCTACCGACCTGCGGTCGCCGATGGCGCTGAACGCTTCCTCGTCCGTGGGGAGTTCGGGCATTTCCAGGCTCGTGGCCGCCGCTGCTTCCAGCAGTGCGGCCGCATCGACGAACAGTCCCGCTCGTTCGCGCAGCGTCTGGAGATGTTCCTCCTTCAGTGCCACCTTCGGCCGCGCCCAGTCGGTGAGCCAGGGGAACTTCGCGGCGACGCTTTCGGCGAGGTGGAGGCTGTCCGCGGCGTCACGCCACCTGGACAGCAC
This sequence comes from Kitasatospora sp. NPDC034035, assembly GCF_055575755.1. Taxonomy (NCBI): domain Bacteria; kingdom Bacillati; phylum Actinomycetota; class Actinomycetes; order Kitasatosporales; family Streptomycetaceae; genus Kitasatospora; species Kitasatospora sp. NPDC034035. The sequence continues at coordinate 30,281 of NZ_JBVISA010000029.1, forward strand.
CTGGCCCCACAGGTGTTCCGCTTCGTCGCGGGCGTCCCGCTCCTCGCCGTAGGTCTCGTCTTCCTCGGGAACCGGCTCGGCGCGCAGAACCTTCGCGGCGCCTTCGGCTTCCTCCTGGGTCACCTCGTCGTCCGGATCCGCCTCCGTGTACTCCTGCAGCCGGGAGAGCAGTCCGCGGTAGCCGCCGAGCGCGCGCAGGAAGAGGCCGACACCGCTGTCCGGACGGTCCCATTCCCCTTGGTGTGCGCAGACGGAGCACATCCGGGCGACCGTCGAAGCGTTCAGCGGTGCCTCGGAGGCCACCGCCCCGTCCGCGCGAAGCCGGGGGCATCGCAGATGTGCGTGGAGCTTGGAGGCTTTGCCCTTCGCCGCGAAGGCAGGCACGAGATGGCCGTCGAACGGGCCGAGCGGAACGTCAGCAGTCAGCACAGAGTCGCGCACTCAACTCCCCTATCATTCTCAACTGGTGAGCCTATCCGGTGGTTCGGACAGCGGCCCGGACAGCGCCTGTTCTTGGCGAACTGCACCACAGCGGGAGCGCGTCCGTGGTACCCCTGCACGTTCGCCCCGAAGAGAAACCCATCCAGCGTCGCGCATGTCCATGTCGTTCCAGGCGTTCGGCCCGGAGTACGGCTCCAGCCCTGCCTGGGCGTCCAGGATGTCGACGACGCCCATCGGCGTGGACTGTGAGCCGTTGGACCAGAAGTTGCCGATGTCCTCGGTGGTGCGCCAGGACGTCCCGCCGGAGGCCGGGCCGTACGTCGACCACGGGGCGTCCTTGCCCCAGCTACACAGTATGTAGACGATCGGTCGGCCGGTCGCCTTCAGCGCGTCGCCCATCGCCTTGAAGCGGTCCAGGTAGGGCCGGTTGCCGCTGTTGCAGTTGTCGTACTTCAGCAAGTCGATGCCCCAGCCGGCGAACTGCCGTGCGTCGGCCTGCTCGTGGTCGAGGCTGCCCGGGTAGGCGCCCATGCAGGTGGCGGTGCCGGCCGACTCGTAGATGCCGATCTTCAGGCCCTTGGCGTGGACGTAGTCGGCGAGTGCCTTGATGCCGGACGGGAAGCGCGCCGGGTCGTCCTGGAGGTCGCCGTTGGCGTCCCGGGTGGTGGCGGGCCAGCAGTCGTTGACGTACTGGTAGCCGGCCCGGTCCAGCCCGCTGGCGACCAATGCGTCGGCGGTCTCCCGGATGAGGGCCTCGTTGATGTTGCAGCCGAACTTGTTCCAGCTGTTCCAGCCCATCGGCGGGGTCAGCACCGGAGTGACCGGAACCGCCGCCGCGGTCGCGGCCGGGGTCGCGGCCACGGCCGGCGGCGCCGCGGTGACCGCGGCGAGCAGCAGGGGAAGGGCCGCCAGCGCGCGTGTCAGGGGCCGTCGGCGGCGGGCCGGGACGGTTCGTCCCGTCGTCACCGCAGGTTCTCGCTTTCTCTTGCTCGGTGGTGGTGAGGAGCAGGACCGGCCCCGGTCGACCGCGGGGAGGTGCGGTCGGCCGGGGCCGGCGGAGGGGTGCGTCAGGCGGGCAGGTTCCACTTCTGGTTGGAGCCGCCGTCGCAGTCCCAGATGTCGAGCTGGGTGCCGTTGGCGGTGTTGAGGGCCGGGTCGTCCAGGCAGCGTCCGGACTGGAGGCCCTTCAGGGTGCCGTCCGGCTGGGGCGACCACTGCTGGTTGGCGCCGCCGTTGCAGTCCCAGAGCTCGACGGGTGAGCCATTGGCCGTGGCCTGGCCGGTGACGTCCAGGCACTTGCCGTGGTGCGTGAGGTTCCCGCCGTCGAGGGTCCAGACCTGGGAGGAGCCGCCGGTGCAGTCCCACAGCTGGACCCGGGCGCCGTTCAGGCTGGAGTCCCGGTCGACGTCCACGCACTTGCCGGCGGCAGCCCCCGAAGTGATGGGGCCGGTGGGCATCGGGGTGGCGGCGCCCGGGGTGAGGGCGAAGTTGTCGAACTGCTGGGTCCGATAGCCTCCGGTGCCCAGGCCGAGGCCCGCCAGGCCGGTGGAGAACGAGGTGTCGGTGGCCCGGCCGACCTCCTGGCCGCCGATGCTCGCGATCAGGGTCGAGCCCTGCAGGGTGAAGGAGAGGCCGGTCCAGTTGTTCAGGCCGGGTGCCGTGGTGGCCCCGGTGGCGAGGGTGGTGAAGTTCCAGCTGGTGTCGCTCTTGAGGATGGACCACGTGCCGGTGTCGGAGAGCCGCAGGTGGTAGGCGTTGAGGCCGTTGTTGTTATGGCCCTGCTGGCCGATCCGGCCGAGCAGTTCGACCGTCCCGGGCTGCTCGAACATGACATCCGAGGCGACGGTGTAGTTCTGCCAGCCGCGCTCACCCATGATCGTGTACGGGGAGTTGAACGGCTCGTCGGTCCAGCGCATCGGCACGGTGGGGGCCATCTGCCGCAGGCAGGTCCCGGTCCGACCGCCGCCACAGGCCACCGTCTTGAAAGCGCCGTTCATGTCGGCGAAGTACTTCGGCGAGGTGGTCGCCGCTGGCGTCTCGAAGGTGTCCGCGTACGGGAGCGACAGCGAGGCTGCCGGCGGGGAGACCGCGGTGCCCTTGCCCTGACCGGTGGTGGTGGTCACGGTGTAGACGTAACCGGGCTGCAGCGTCAGGGAGTAGCGGCCGCCGCCAGTCACGGCCGGGTCCGCCTGCTGGACGAACCAGTCGCTGCTGGTGTTGGAGCGCACGTTGGTCGCCCACACGTGGACCCGGCCGGTGGGCAGGCCGCCGGTGACGCTGAAGTTCACGGTCTGCGCCGCGGTGGCGTCCATGGTCTCGATGACGGTGGAGTACGCCTTGTTGTCGGCCGACTTCAGGGTCGCGTAGCTGCCGTTGGTGCGCTTGTTGCCGAGGTAGTTGCTGGCGGTGTCGATGTAGTGCCAGCCGGGCTTGGTGAACTGGGTGGTCTGTGCGGTTACCCAGGCGGTCTTGCCGATGGTGTAGTTGCCGGACCACGGCTGGTTGGCGAGCGCCATGCCGTCGGTGGAGAACTCGAGGTTGCCGTAGAGCGCGGCGACGACCGGCCAGTTGACGAAGGCGGTGAACCGGGAGTCGATATATCCGCGGTTGATGCCGCGGGCCACCGAGCTCGCTCCGTTCTGGTAGTCCTCGGAGCCGTTCTCGCTCGCCCAGATGGGCTTGCCGAGGGTCTGGGCCTTGTCGATCGAGGCGGAGTCGGCGGCGGGCTTGCAGTTGCTGAAGTCGCTGTTGTAGCCGCAGGGGTAGTGCACCCCGACGATGTCGACGGCGTTGCGGAAGGCGGCGTCGTTGGTCATCTGGTCGACGACCTGGTAGCCGAACTGGTCGGGGGCGACGACCTTCACCGAGCCGTAGCCGCCGGCGACGAGCTTGTTCTTCAGGCCCACGTACCACTGGGGGTCGGCGTCGTGCTCGTTCCAGCCACCGAGGTAGTCGATGGTCAGGTTGTGCTGCCGGGCGCAGCCGAGCCACGAGAGCAGGTAGTCGTGCATCTTCGGGGTGTAGACGGTGTTGCTGGTGGTGCTGTTGTCGTTGACCCAGCCGGGTGCGCCCCAGGACAGCGCGGCCAGCTTGATGTCGGGGTTGCGGGCCTTGGCCTGCTCCATCATGGTCCACTCGTAGCCCTGGTTGCAGTCCACGGTGTCGGCGGTGTGCATGTGGCTGGCCTCGGCGCCGTCGGTGGAGTTGGTGTCTCCGCCGATCTCCACCTTGAGGATCTGGAGCGACGCGCCGTAGCCGGGCTTGAACAGGTAGTCCAGCACCTGGCTGCGCTGCGGTTCGGGATAGTCCGCAAGCAGTCGGGAGTTACCGCCGCCGCCGGAGATCGCTCCGACGCCGTCGAAGACCCGCCCCGGCTTGGTGCCGTCGATGGTGATCGTCGGCGCGGCGGCGGCCTGCGCGGGGGTGGTCGCCGCCGCGCCGGTGAGCGTGGCGACCATCAGTGTGAGGGCGGCTAGCAGGGTGGTGCGTGGGCGTGATCGCCAGGTCATTCCAGCTCCTCGTGGGGTGGTGGGGGATCCGTGCGGCTCGGACGGACCGTCCGAGGGTCGTGGGTGCGTGCGGTCGCAGCCGGCGCGCTTCCGTACGGCGCGGTGCGTGCCATCGGGGCGACGCGGCTCGGGGCCCGAGGACGGCGGGTCAGGCGGGGAAGCCGGCGGCGCGTTCGCCGCTGCGGCGCTGCGGCGCTGCTGGACGACGACCGCGACGACCAGCAGGGTGCCCTGGGCGACGTTCTGCCAGAAGGAGTTGATGCCTTCGACGGTCAGTCCGTTCTCCAGGCACCCGAGCAGGGCGATGGCGAGGAGGGTGCCGCCGATGGTGCCCTTGCCGCCCTTGAGGGCGCAGCCGCCGAGGGCGGCGGCGGTGATGGCCTTGAGTTCGAGGCCTTCGCTGCCGGAGGTGGGCTGGCCGGAGCCGGTGCGGGCGGTGAGCAGGATGCCGGCGACGGCGGCGACGATGCCGATCAGGCCGTAGACGGCGACCAGGTACTTGTTGATGTTGCCGCCGGCGAGGCGGGCGGCGGTGTCGTTGCCGCCGATCACGTAGACGTTGCGGCCGATGTCGGTCCGGGTGAGCAGCACGTGCACGGCGACCGCGACGGCGATGACGATCCAGACCATGACCGGCAGTCCGGCGATCTTGCCACGGCCGAGGAAGACGAACACGTCGTTGTTGAGGACGTAGCCCTGGGCGCGGCCGTCAGAGATGAGCTGGGCGAGCCCCTTGTACGCGGCGAGCCCGGCCAGGGTGGCGATGGTGGGGTTGACCCGGCCGTAGACGATGATCGCGCCGTTGAGCAGGCCGATCAGCAGGGAGTGGGAATGGGTGGGATTGGGGTTGGTGCGGCCGGTCTCGCGGCTTCAGGGCTCCAGGAGACCGGCCGGCATCAGGACGGCGGGTGCCGTACTACTGGGTCGTGGTCCACTGCTGGCTGGTCCGGCCTGTGGTGCAGGTCCACTGGACGGCGAGGGCCCCGTCTGCGGTCGAACTGCCGCTGATGTCGAGGCACTTGCCGCTGTTGGCCGACACCAGCTGCACCGTTGCGCCGCCGGCCAGCGGGACGAGCGTCCACTCCTGGTTGGCCTTGCCGCTGTCGCAGGTCCACTGCAGGACCTGCGCGCCGTCAGCGGTCGAACTGCCACTGACGTCAAGGCACTTGCCGCTGTTGGCCGACACCAGCTGCACCGTCGTGCCACCGGCCACCGGAACGGGGGTCCACAGCTGGTTGGCCTTGCCGCTGCCGCAGGTCCACTGCAGGACCTGCGCGCCGTCAGCGGTCGAACTGCCGCTGACGTCGAGGCACTTGCCGCTGTTGGTGTTGGTGACGGGCGTGGTGGCGGGTCCGGCGAGCGGGGTCACGCCGAAGTGGGTGAAGTCGGCGTGCTGGAAGCCGCCGACGGCCAGTCCGCTCTGGCCGATCGCGTGGCCTGCGTGGGTGAGCGAGGCGACCTGGACGTGGTCGACGAAGGCGGTGATCGACTGGCCCTGCATCGCCAGCGAGACGTTGTGCCAGGTCCCGGCGCCCGCGCCGGGGTAGCTGCCGGCGGCCAGGACGGTGTCGGTCCCCGAGCGGTCCTCGCTGGACAGTCGCCAGGAACCGCCGTCGTCGATCCTCAGGTGGTAGGCGGAGCGGTCGTGGTCGACGTGGTCGATCCGGCCCAGCAGCTCGGCGGAGCTGCCCGTCTCCTCCAACAGCACGTCAGTGGAGACCTGGTAGTTGCTCCAGGACGGGTCGCCCAGCAGGGTGGCGGGGGTGTAGTTCATGTCGGTGTGCCAGGGGTGGGCGGGTGCGGTGATCACCTGGCGCAGGCACATCGGGGTGTCGGTGCCCGCCGGGCAGGGCGCGGTCTCGAAGGCCCCGGCCCAGTCGTGGAAGTACCGGGCGGTGGCCCGGGCCGGGTATCCGCTCAGGTCGGCCTGGTACGGCAGCGGGACGCTCTTCGCGGGCGGCGCGACAGCAGTGCCCTTGCCCTGGCCGGTGGTGGTGGTGACGGTGTAGAGGTGGCCGGGCTGCACGGTCAGCGAGTAGCCGCCGTTTCGCGGCACGATGTCCTGGGTGTGGACGAACCACCGGGCGGGGTCGGTGGCGTTCATGTCGGTGTCCCACACGTGCACCGGCCCGGTGGACAGCCCGCCGGCGACGCTGAGCGCGATCGTCTTCGCGGCCGAGGCGTCGGTGGTCTCGATGACCGTGCTGTAGTCCTGGCCGGACCTCAGGGTGACGTAACTCCCGCTGTGCCGGTCGCCGTTGATCCCGGTACCGGACAGATAGCCGCTGGCCGTGTCCAGGTAGCGCCAGCCCGGCTTGGCGAACTGCGTGGTGTGTGCCGTCACCCAGATGTCGCGGCCCACAGTGTAGTTGCCCGACCAGGGCTGGTCGGCGGCCATCAGGCCGGCCCCGGCGAACGGAAGGTTCGAGGGCCAGGACCCGACCAGCGCCCACTTGATGTCCGACGTGATTCTGGCGTCGATGTACTGGCGGTTGAGGTTGCGGGCCAGCGCCGGCGGATTGGCGCCGTCGCTGTCGTTGTCGTCCTCGGCCACCCACAGCGGCTTGCCCAGCCCGGTCGCGGTGCTGCTGCCCGGGCAGGCGGTGTACACCGGGGTCGAGTTCCAACACACGCCGTGCAGGCCCACGACCGCGACCGCCCGGTTGAAGGCGCTGTCCGTGGCCAGGTCCGAGGCGACCGTCCAGGTCGCGTCATTGCTGTCGGAGGCCACCAACAGGGTGTCGGCGTGGCCGCTGCCGTCCAGGGCGGTGCGCAGGTTCTCGAACCAGGCCTTGTCGTAGCCGTTCTCGTTCCAGCCGCCCAGGTAGCCGACCTTCAGTCCGTGGCTCTGGGCGCAGCCCAGCCAGGACTTGAGATAGGTGATGTTGTCCTGGGACCAGATGCCGCCGTTCAACCAGCCCGGTGCCGCCCACTCCAGGCCGTAGAACGTGATGTCGGGGTTGCGTGCCTTGGCCTGCTCCATCAGCCACCACTCGTAGCCGCGGTTGCAGTCGACCTCGGTCGGGGTGCGCATGTGGCTCGGCTCGGGTCCGTCGGAGGAGTTCGCGTCACCGCCGATCTCAACCTTCAGCATCTGCAGTGAAGCGCCGTAGCCGGGCTTGAACAGGTAGTCCAGCACCTGAGTGCGCTGCGGCTCGGGGTAGTCGACCAGGAGCCGGGAGGTGGCCCCGCCGCCACTGATCGCGCCAATTCCGTCGAAGGCACGGCCGCTTGACGCTCCGTCGATGGCGATCCGTTGCGCTGGAGCAGCGACTGCGGGCGAACTCGGGATCGCGGTGAAGGTGGCGGCGAGAGCGACCGCAGAGGTTGCGAGCATGGTGAGCATGTTTCGGAAATTGATAGGATGTCTGCGCACGTAACGCTCCAAGGGCGCGACTGGAGGACCCGGCGGCCCGTCTGGCGCCGGAAGGGTGTGCGAGGTTCAATGTTGCTCAATATGGAACGCATTCACGCACAAGTCAACAACTTTGACTCGCAATTGCTTGAACAGTCGAGCTGTAGCTACGGCGGCGCCAAGCAGAGACGCCAGCAATGACTGCACCTCAGGATACTAAAAGGTCGGATGTATAGGGGCTCTATGGCATGGAGCCGGTTCGGCTGGGGTCGGACGACAGGGGCTCAGTTGCCTCGATCGCGTCGGGGAGGCCGACATACCGCTTCCTCCTGGGCGGCCCGCCCGGCGGGGCGAGGTCGGAGAGGTCGCAGGAGAGCTTCAGGCCACATAGTCGCCGACTGAACGCGTGCTCCATCGCGGCAACGTCAGCCGCGGCGCACCGTTCGCCGAATGCTCGGCCGAACAGCTCGCTAGACACCGCCCGGACGTGTCAGTCCGTACCAGGGCGAGGCGCGGCACGACCGGGACCTCGTCGGCACTGACCAGCGGCCGACCACCCAGCCTGATCGTCATACGGAGTTAGGAGAAGCCGTGGTTTTGGCCGCAGCGTGGGGAACGAGTCCTCCGTGCCGCCCGAGCCCCTGTCCATGCCGGGGCTGGCGGCACGTGCGGCAGCCGCCTGCCGGAAGGCCGGCTTCGAATCAGGGGTGTGCTGCTGCTGCGACGACGTGACCAGCGCGCTCGGTTTCGTGTGCGTCGCCGCGGCCCCCGGGGACGGGCGGTACTTCTCACCGCCAGGGATCACCCGCATACTGCTGCGCACACCGTCGTCACCGACGATCTCTCTTGAAGCGCTCGGCCTGGGTCAGCCGAGCGAGGATCCGGCTGCGCCGAGGGTGTCCCGCAGCCACTGCTCGACGCCTGCCACGTGCACCGTCGCCCAGGCGTGCGCGAGGTCGGGGCGGCGGTGGGCGATCGCATCGAGGATGGCGTGGTGCTGCTGGCGGGTCCGGTCGACCGCACCTTCCTCGGTCAGCCCTCGCCAGATCCGCGCCCGGGCGGTCGGGCCGGACAGGCCGTCGACGAGCGAGCACAGGACGGTGTTGCCGGAACCGGCTGCGATCCTGCGGTGGAACTCGAGGTCGTTGTCGATCAGTTCTTGCAGGGAGGCATCGTCGCTCAGGCCCTCCAGGAGCTCCCCGAGCGCGGAGATTTCCTCGTCCGGCATCACTCGGGCAGCCATGGCCGCAGCGGCGGGTTCCAGGACGCGGCGGACTTCCAGGAACTCCAGCACCGAGTTGTCCTGGTGGAAGTCGACGACGAAGCCCAGCGCATCCAGCAGCAGGTTGGGCTCCAGGCTCGTCACGTACGTGCCGTCTCCCTGGCGTACGTCGAGCACCCGGATGAGCGAGAGGGCCTTCACCGCCTCACGCAGGGAGTTGCGCGACAGGCCGAGCCGCTCGGCCAGGTCTGCCTCCTTGGGGAGTCGCGAACCGGGGCGCAGCTCTCCACTGACGATCATGGCTTTGATCTTCTCGATCGCCGAGTCGGTGACTGGCACGCCGTTGCCTCCCTGGTCCTGATCGTTGCAGCATAGCTTCCACGGCGGCCGCCCAGATCACCTTGACCGTGACAGGTCAAAGCGGTCCGGCGCTATCCACCGGTGCCCGTCCGTGCGGCAGCTGCCCCGGGCGGGCCGTCCTTCGTCCGGGTCGGCTACGGACCCGTCGGGCCTGGACGTCCCTCGGCAGGCCTGCGCTGGCCGCCGAGCCCGTACACGCGGATCGCGTTGTGCCGGAACACCGCGTCCCTCTCCCTCGCGCTGAGCCCGTCCACGAGGTGCCTGGTGATCCGGGTGACCTCGGTGTAGCCGGCCTCCAGGGTGCAGACCGGCCAGTCGGAGCCGAAGAGGAGCCGTTGCGGGCCGAAGGCCTCCAGGGCGGTGTCGGTGTACGGCGCGAGGTCCGCAGGACGCCACCGGCCAGGGGCGGCTTCCGTCACCAGGCCTGAGAGTTTGCCCACCGTATTGGGCAGCGCGGCCAGGCGGCGCAGGTCCGCTGCCCAGGGGTAGAGCGTGCCGTCGGCGATCGGGGGCTTGCCGAGGTGGTCGAGGACGAACGTCAGGCCGGGAAGTCGGGCGGCCGCGAGGGCGGCGGTGCGCAACTGGTGCGGCCTGACGACGAGGTCGTAGACGAGGCCGGCCTCGGCCACGGCGAGCAGGCCGCGCTGTACGTCGGGGCGCAGCAGCCACTCGGGATCGGGCTCCTCCTGGACCTGATGTCTGATGCCCACCAGCCGATCCCCGCCGGGGAGTTCACGGAGGGCGGCGATCGCGTCGACGACGTCGGCGGCGGTGAGGTCGGTCCAGCCGACGACGCCGGCGACCAGGTCGCTGCCGTCGGCCAGCGCCAGCAGTTCGGGGGTCTCCTCGGGGACGCAGACGGTCTGCACGACGACCGTGGCGGCCACTGCGGCCTCCGCGGCTTCGGGGGCGAGGTCGGCGGCGGTGAAGGAGCGGGCCAGTGGAGCGAGGGCCTCACCGCTGATCCAGGGCTGCGGCCGCACCGCGAGGTCCCAGACGTGGTGGTGCGCGTCGATGATCTGAGGTCCGGTCACAGCTCCCACACCACCGGGAGGCCGGCCCCGGCACCGGTGTCGGAGTAGTCGTGGTTGACGTCGAGCAGTTCGCCCATCTTCTCCTGCCAGGCGACGTTGACCGGGAGGTGCTCCAGTTCGGCGAGGAGCCGGGGGTAGCTCTCGCACTCCAGCAGGTGGAACAGGTCGCAACCGCTGCGCCAGATCCTCCACGAGGTGACGCCGGCGGCCCGGATGGCTGCGACGAGGTCGGCGGGCACGTCCCGGTGGGCGGCCTCGTACTCGGCGATCCGGTCGGCGCGGACGCGGGTGTGCAGGGCGACACTCATGGCTGCTCCGGGTGGGTGGGGTGGTCGACGATGATGACCTGCAGGGAGCGCGGGCCGTGCACGCCTTCCACGCGTTCGAGTTCGATGTCGCTGGTGGCGGACGGCCCCGAGATGAAGGTGAGCGGGTTCCGCGGGTCGAGGCGGGCGAGGGCGTCGGGGACGTCGGCGACGATCTGTGCGGTGCGGACGATGCACAGGTGCAAGTCGGGGACGAGGGTGAGGGCGCGGCGGCCCTGGCCGGGGCCGGCGTCGAGGACGATGGTCCCGGTGACGGCAATGCCGGCGGCGGCCAGGGTGATCGCGCCGTCCAAGCTGTCGAGCACCGCCATGTCCAGCGGTTCTGCGTGCCACTCCCATTCGCCGGGAGGCAGCAGCTCGGCGGGGAAGCCGCCAGGCAGCGCCAGGCTTCTCGCCCCGCGGGCGGTGAGCGCGGCGGCGATGGCGGTCGGCAGGCCCGCCTCGTCGGTGCGGGTGACGGTGGCGCGGTAGTCGGCGACCCGCTCGGCGAACAGGGCGACGGTGTCCTCGCCCGGCTCTGTGTGCCTACGGCGGTAGGTTCGGGGTACGGGGACGTCGCTGGGCAGTTCGCCGGCGGGGACGTCGATGAGCGCGGCGCGGATACGGCCGAGGATGGCCTGGCGGCTGTTCATGCTTCTTGGTCCCTGTTCTTTCGCCACCAGGTGCGGAAGGACTCGGCGGGGGGTGCGGGGGTGTCGCGGGTGTCGGACCAGCCGTGCAGCGGGCCCGGCAGTCGGCCGATCCTTCCGTCCCGGGCCAGGGCCCGGCCGCCGAGGGCGGCCGCCTTCTGGGCGGCGGAGAGCAGCCGCGGGGAGTCGAGGACGGTGGCGGCGGCCTTCATGGCCAGCGCCTCCGCCCGCTTCGGCTTGCTCTCGACGGCCTTGGCCCGCAGGTGGGCCAGCACCTCGGGGATGTTGATCTTCACCGGGCAGGCGTCGTAGCAGGCTCCGCACAGGGTGGAGGCGAACGGCAGCGAAGCGGCGTTCGCCACGCCGACGAGCTGGGGGGTGAGGACGGCGCCGATCGGTCCGGGGTAGACGGAGCCGTAGGCGTGGCCGCCGGTGCGCTCGTAGACGGGGCAGACGTTGAGGCAGGCGGAGCAGCGGATGCAGGCGAGGGCCTGGCGGCCGACGGTGTCGGCGAGGGTGTCGGTGCGGCCGTTGTCGAGGAGGACCAGGTGGAAGTCCTGCGGGCCGTCGCCCTGCGTCACCCCGGTCCAGGTGGAGGTGTAGGGGTTCATCCGCTCGCCGGTGGACGAGCGGGGCAGGAGCTGGAGGAAGACCTCCAGGTCGGTCCAGGTGGGGACGACCTTCTCGATGCCCATCACGGTGATGAGGGTCTCGGGCAGGGTGAGGCACATCCGGCCGTTGCCCTCGGACTCTACAACCACGACCGTGCCGGTGTCGGCGACGGCGAAGTTGGCACCGGAGACGGCCACCTTGGCGGAGAGGAACTTCCGCCGCAGGTGCAGCCGGGCCGCGTCGGCCAGCTCGGCGGGTGAGTCGGTGATCCCGTCCGGTGCGGGCCGGCCCCAGTGGCCCATCTCGGCAACGAACAGGTCCCGGACCTCGGTGCGGTTCCTGTGGATCGCGGGGACGAGGATGTGGGAGGGCCGGTCGTCACCGAGCTGGACGATGAGCTCGGCCAAGTCGGTCTCGTACGCGGTGATGCCGGCTTCGGCCAGGGCCTCGTTGAGGCCGATTTCCTGCGTGGCCATGGACTTGATCTTCACGACTTCGCGTTCGCCGGTGGCCTGCACGAGTTCGGTCACGATGTGGTTGGCCTCGACGGCGTCCGAGGCCCAGTGCACGGAGCCGCCCGCGGCGGTGACGGCGGCTTCCAACTGGACGAGGTAACGGTCGAGGTGGCGTGAGGTCCGCTTCTTGATCGCGGCGGCGGCGTCGCGCAGCTGCTCCCAGTCGTCCAGTTCGGAGGCAACCACGAGCCGCTTGTCGCGAATGGTCGTGGTGGCCCGTTTCAGGTTGGCACGCAGCTGGGTGTTGCCGAGCGCCTCGCGGGCGGCGTCGGGGAAGGACGGGGCGCCGAGCCAGACGACGCCACGGCTGCCGGGGTTGCTCATCGTGCGGTTCCTTCGGAGGCGGCGAGGATCTCGGCGATGTGCATGGTGCGCACGGTCGAGCCCTGGCGGGACAGTCCGCCGCCGATGTGCATCAGGCAGGAGTTGTCGGCGGCGCACAGGACGTCGGCGCCGCTGTCCAGGACGGCAGTGTTCTTGTCGGCGAGCATCGCGGCGGAGGTGTCGGCGTTCTTGACGGCGAAGGTGCCGCCGAAGCCGCAGCAGGAGTCGGCCGCGGGCAGGTCGACCAGGTCCAGGTCCTCGACGGCGCGCAGCAGGCGGTCGGGGCGGTCGCCGAGACGGAGGCCGCGCAGCGAGTGGCAGGTGGGGTGGTAGGCGACGCGGTGCGGGAAGCGGGCGCCGACGTCGGTGACGCCGAGGACGTCGGTCAGGAACTCGGTGAACTCGTGCACCCGGGGGACCAGTTCGGCGACCTGCTGTTGGAGGCCGGCGGGCCCGTACTCCCGGGCCAGCAACGGGTGGTTCTCCTTGACCATGCCGGCGCAGGAGGCGGACGGCGTGATGACGGCGTCGTAGTCGGCGAAGGTCCGGGCGAAGCGGGCCACCAGTGGGACGGCGTCGGGGCGGTAGCCGGTGTTGAAGTGCATCTGCCCGCAGCAGGTCTGTTCCTGCGGGAAGTAGACGGTGTGGCCCAGCCGCTCCAGTACGGTCACCACCGCACGGCCGGTCTCGGGGAACATCGTGTCGTTGAAACAGGTGATGAACAGGGCGATGCGCATCAGCTCGCCTCCTCGGGGGTGGGAACGCCCTCCCGCAGCAGTCCGTGGTCCCTGAGTTCTGCCCAGAGCGCCGCCGGGACGGGGTGATCGAGCATGGCGGAGGCGTCCCGGGCCTCGGCGGCGCTGCGGGTGCCGACCAGGACGCTCGCCACCGCCGGGTGCCCGAACGGGAAGCGCAGGGCGGCGGCGCGCAGCGGTACGCCGTACCTCTCACATACCGCCTTGAACTCCAGGGCCCGGTCGAGCAGGTGGACGGGGGCCGCGGTGTAGTCGAAGGTGGCACCCGGGCGGGGGTCGGCGAGCAGGCCGGAGTTGAAAACCCCTCCGATGACCACGCCGACGCCCCGCTGCTGCGCCAAGGGCAGCAGTTCGGCCAGTCCTCGCTGGTCGAGCAGGGTGTAGCGGCCGGCCAGCAGGACGGCGTCGATGTCGGTCTCGCGGATGAAGCGGGCGGGCAGCTCGGCCTGGTTCATGCCGAGGCCGATCGCTCCGATGACTCCCTCCGCGCGCAGGCGTTCGAGTTCGGGGTAGGCCTCGTCGAGTGCCTGTTCAGCGTGGCCGTCGGGGTCGTGCAGGTAGGCGATGTCGATTCGGTCGAGGCCGAGCCGGTTCAGGCTGTCCTCGACGGAGTGGCGCACGCCCCGGGCGCTGAAGTCCCAGACCCGCTGGTGGGTGGCGGGCACGGCGAAGCCGTTGGCCAGGTCGTCGCCGTCGACGGAGGGGGTCGGCTCCAGCAGCCGGCCGACCTTCGTGGACAGGGTGAAGTCGTCCCGGGGCAGGTCGCGCAGCGCATCACCGAGGCGGCGCTCGGACAAGCCCAGGCCGTAGTGCGGGGCGGTGTCGAAGTACCGTACGCCCGCTTCCCAGGCGGCGGTGACAGCTTGTTCGGCCTGTTCGTCGGTGACCGGGGTGAACAGGTTGCCGATGCCGGCTGCGCCGAAGGCGAGTTCGGTGACCTGGACCCTGCTGCCGCCGAGCGGGCGGTGGCGCAGGTTCACGGGCGTGGCTCCTGTCGCAGGCGCAGGCCGGCCATGCCGCCGTCGACGGCGAGCGCGGTGCCGGTGACGCTGGCGGCGGCCGGGGAGGCGAGGTAGGCGATGGCTGCGGCGACCTCCTCGGCGCTGACCAGTCGGCCGGTGGGCTGGCGGGCGTTCAGGGCAGCGCGTTCGGCGGCCGGGTCGTCGACCGCGTCCAGCAGTCGTGCGACCCACGGGGTGTCGACGGTGCCCGGGTTGACGCAGTTGACCCGGATGCCCTCGCGGACGTGGTCGGCCGCCATGGCCAGGGTGAGCGAGAGGACGGCGCCCTTGCTCGCCGAGTACAGCGCGCGCTGAGGCAGTCCGGCGGTCGCGGCGATGGAGCAGGTGTTCACCACTGAGGCCGCCGCCGAGCGACGCAGGTGGGGCAGCGCGGCGCGGGTGGTGCGGACGATGCCGAGCACGTTGACGTCCAGGACACGGTGCCACTGCTCGTCCGGGTTGTCCTCCACGGTTCCGGCGGCGCCGATACCGGCGTTGTTGACCAGGATGTCGATCCCGGCGAGCGCTTCGGCCGCCGCCTCGACGGCGGCGCGCACGGACTGATCGTCGGAGACGTCGGCGGTGAAGCCGCGCAGCGGGGTGTGGACACCGCTCGGGTCGAGGTCCAGGACGGCGACGTCCGCACCGCGGTCGGCGAGGAGTCGGGCGGTGGCCAGTCCGATGCCGGAGGCGCCGCCGGTGACCAGGGCGGTCAGGCCGTCGAGGTCGCGGGTGGTCATGAGCGCTCCTGCTGCTCGGCGGCGGCCCGGTCGGCGGCCCAGAACGCGCCGTCGGGGTAGGTGTAGGTGTCGATGGTGGCCTGGTGCATGGTGGCGGAGAAGCCGGGTACGGTGGGCGCCCGGTAGTGGCCAGCGTCGATGACGACGGGGTCGAGGAAGTGCTGGTGGAGGTGGTCGACGTACTCGATCACCCGGTCCTGAGTGGTCCCGGAGAGCGCGACGTAGTCGAACATCGACAGGTGCTGGACCAGTTCGCACAGGCCCACGCCACCGGCGTGCGGGCAGACCGGGACGCCGAACTTGGCGGCGAGCAGCAGGATGGCGAGGTTCTCGTTGACACCGGCCACCCGGGCCGAGTCCAGCTGGAGGACGTCGATCGCGCCGGCCTGGAGCAGCTGCTTGAAGACGATGCGGTTCTGGACGTGCTCGCCGGTGGCGACCTTGATCGGGCGGACACCCTTGCGGATGGCGGCGTGGCCGAGGACGTCGTCCGGGCTGGTCGGTTCCTCGATCCAGTACGGGTCGAACTCGGCGAGGGCGTTCGTCCACTCGATCGCCTCGGCGACGTTCCAGCGCTGGTTGGCGTCGATCGCCATGCGAATGTCCGGGCCGACGGCCTGGCGGGCGGTGCGGCAGCGGCGGATGTCGTCTTGAAGGTCGGCGCCGACCTTCAGCTTGATCTGGCTGAAGCCGTCGGCCACCGCCTG
The DNA here is from genome assembly GCF_055575755.1 of Kitasatospora sp. NPDC034035. Taxonomy (NCBI): domain Bacteria; kingdom Bacillati; phylum Actinomycetota; class Actinomycetes; order Kitasatosporales; family Streptomycetaceae; genus Kitasatospora; species Kitasatospora sp. NPDC034035. The sequence goes on from NZ_JBVISA010000029.1 coordinate 45,811, forward strand.
CTTGGCGAGGCGGGTGAGCTTCTCGTCCGAGTACCCGAGCCAGCCGGGCGAGGTGGTGTAGGCGGGGTAGCCGCGCCGCAGCAACAAGGCGGTCCGGTCGGCCGCGCCATGCCGGCCCTTGGTCAGCAGCTCCAGCGCCTCCTCGGGGGTGAGCGCGTCCGCGATGTACCGGAAGTCGATCTGGGAGACCAGCCACTCGGGGTCGGCGTCAGCGAGCAGCTGCCACAGCGGCTTGCCCTCGCGCTTGGCGGCGAGGTCCCAGACGGCGTTGACCACGGCTCCGATGGCCATGTGCATCACGCCCTTCTCGGGCCCCAGCCAGCGCAGCTGGCTGTCGCCGATCAGGTCGCGATACAGGGAGCCGGGGTCGGCGCACAGCTCGACGACGGGACGTCCGACGATGTGCTCGCTCAGCGCGTCGATGGCGGCGACCTGGACGTCGTTGCCACGGCCGATGGTGAAGGTGAACCCGTGGCCCTCGTGGCCGCCCGCGGAGGCGCGCAGGACGACGTAGGCGGCGGAGTAGTCGGGGTCGGGATTCATCGCGTCGGACCCGTCCAGCTCCCGCGAGGTGGGGAAGCGGATGTCGTAGGTGTCGACGGCGGTGATCCGCGCCGTAGTTGCGAACAAGGTGGTGCCTTTCACGCGTTGGAGAAGGTCTGGCGCTGGGTGCCGAGGCCGTCGATGGCCAGCTCGACGGTGTCGCCCGCGCGCAGGTAAGGGTTGCCGGGCAGGCCCAGGGCCACGCCGGCCGGGGTGCCGGTGTTGATGACGTCGCCGGGGTTGAGCACCATGTACTGGCTGAGGTACCAGACGATGTGGGCGACATCGAAGATCATGTTCTTGGTGTTGCCGTCCTGTCGCGTCTCGCCGTTGACGGCCAGACGCAGGCCCAGGGCCTGCGGGTCGTCGGCCTCGTCCGGGGTGACCAGCCACGGACCGAGCGGGTTGAAGGTCTCGCAGGACTTGCCGAGGTCCCACTGCCCGGAATACTCCAGCTGGAACTCGCGCTCGGACACGTCGTTGCTGATCGCGAAGCCCGCGACATGGGCCAGGGCCTGGTCCGGCGAGTCCAGGTAGCGGGCCTCACGGCCGATCACGACCGCCAGCTCCACCTCCCAGTCGGTCTTCGTCGAACCACGCGGGATCAGCACCCCGTCACAGGGACCGACCACCGTGGACGGGTCCTTCATGAACACCACCGGCCGGACGGGGACAGCCGCTCCGGTCTCCTCGGCGTGGTCACGGTAGTTGAGGCCGATACACACGACCTTGCCCGGCCGGGCAACCGGCGCTCCGACCCGCAGGCCGGAGGGGTCGAGCTCGGGAAGTGTGTCGGCGGCAAGAGCGTCGCGGACGCGATCGATCCCGCCCGACGCGAGGAACGCCCCGTCGATGTCGGTGGTCACGCCCGTGAGTGCGAAGACCCGCCCGTCGTCGCCGAGTGCCGCCGGAACCTCTTCGCCCGCCGGTCCGATCCGCAGCAGCTTCATGCCCTGCTCCCGTCATAAGTCTGCGAGCCGGGACTCTTCACCGGCCGACACATCGGATGAATCTGTGACGCCCCGACCATACGAGCCTCGTCACGCCACCGCAAGAAGTCCTCCGATGTTTGCTGCGCCCTTCGACTCGTGCGCCCTCAAAAGAACCATCAAATTGGCAGCTCAGGGCGGAAGTGCCGCTTCACTCATGACACGGGGCGGAAACCTGGACGTCACGGTTGAGAATCATCCCAGGTTTCCTCTTGTCAGTCAGATGTCAGGCTCGTATGGTCCTCCTGGCCTGCAAGCCATCCGATGACTGCGGGAAGCGCGATCCGGCTCCGTCTGCCACGGACCGCCGCAACCAGGAACCGGCATCCCTCCTGGTGAGGGCTGGAAGGGAGGCCTGCTCCCCTGCCCGCTTCGCCCCACCGGGACGGCCTCTCGGCCTCCCGCCACGCCGGATCCCCGTCCACGGGGGACCGGACGTCCCAGCCAAAGGAGATCAGCACCATGAAGCCTCGCTCCTCCAGAATCGCGGCCACGGCCGCCGCCGTGATCGTCCTGGCGGGGTTCGCCACGGCCTGCAACCGCAGCAGCGACTCCGGCGGGTCCGCGTCCGGCAAGCCGGCGATCGGCATCGACCTGCCCCGGGCGGACTCCGACTTCTGGAACTCCTACGCGCAGTACGTCAAGCAGGACACCACCGCCCAGAGCCTGAACACCCTGCCGGTGAGCAACTCGCAGAACGACGTGACCAAGCTGGTCGCCAACGTCCAGGTGTTCCAGAACACCGGTGCCAAGGCCGTGGTGATGGCCCCTCAGGACACCGGCGCGATCGCCTCCACCCTCGAGACGCTGTCGGCCAAGAAGATCCCGGTGGTCAGCGTCGACACCCGCCCAGACAAGGGCAACGTCTACATGGTGGTGCGCGCCGACAACAAGGCGTACGGCACCAAGGCCTGCGAGTTCCTCGGCAAGCAGCTCGACGGCAAGGGCAAGGTCGCCGAGCTCCAGGGCGCACTGAGCTCCATCAACGGACGCGACCGCTCCGAGGCCTTCGCCGCCTGCATGAAGGAGAAGTTCCCCGGCATCCAGGTCATCGAGCTGGCCACCGACTGGAAGGGCGACGTCGCCTCCGCCAAGCTCCAGTCCACCCTCGCCGCCAACCCCGACCTCGGCGGCATCTACATGCAGGCCGGCGGCGTCTTCCTGCAGCCCACCCTCGCCCTGCTCCAGCAGAAGGGCCTGCTCAAGCCCGCCGGCCAGAGCGGCCACATCGCGATCATCTCCAACGACGGCATCCCGCAGGAGTTCGACGCGATCCGCAAGGGCGACATCGACGCCACCGTCTCCCAGCCCGCCGACCTCTACGCCAAGTACGCCCTGTACTACGCCAAGGCCGCCACCGAGGGCAAGACCTTCCAGCCCGGTGCGACCGACCACGAGTCCACCATCATCCAGCTGCCGAACGGCCTGGAGGACCAGCTGCCCGCTCCGCTGGTCACCAAGGACAACGTCGACGACAAGGCCCTGTGGGGCAACAACGTCGGCAAGTGACCCATCCGACTCCCGTGAGCGGCTCACCGGCACCCCCAGCGGACCGCCGCCCACGGGTACGACCTTGAAAGGACCCGCCATGGCGGACCCCAGCCCCGTCCGGGGCCCAGTCGTCGAGGCCGACGGGATCAGCAAGCGCTTCGGCGCCACCGTCGCGCTCAGCGACGCCCGCATCTCGGTCGCGCCCGGCGAGTCGCACGCGCTGGTCGGCCGCAACGGCGCCGGCAAGTCCACCCTCGTCTCGATCCTCACCGGGCTGCAGCACCCCGACACCGGCACCCTGCGCTTCAACGGCGAGCCGGCCCCAGCCTCCGGCGACACCGACGCCTGGCGCTCCCGGGTCGCCTGCGTCTACCAGCGCTCCACCATCATCCCGGCGCTGACCGTCGCGGAGAATCTCTTCCTGGACCGGCAGAGCACCGGTGCGCTGCGCCCGATCAGCTGGAAGCAGCTGCGCCACCGAGCCGGCGAGCTGCTCGCCGAGTACGGCGTGGACGTCGACCCGACCGCACGCGCCGAGGACCTGAGCGTCGAACAGCGCCAGTTCGTCGAGATCGCCCGGGCGCTGTCCTTCGGGGCCCGCTTCATCATCCTGGACGAGCCCACCGCCAAACTCGACGCGCGCGGCATCGAGCGGCTCTTCGACAAGCTGCGCTCACTGCAGGAGCAGGGCGTCGCGTTCCTGTTCATCTCCCACCACCTGCAGGAGGTCTACGACCTCTGCACCACGGTCACGGTCTACCGCGACGCCCGGCACATCATCACCGCACCGGTCGCCGACCTGGACCAGCAGGCCCTGGTGGAGGCGATGACCGGTGAGAGCTCCCGGGACAGCGAGCCCGCCTGGTCGGTGACGGGCCGCACGATCCCCGATGGCGCCCCACTGCTGGAAGTCTCCGGCCTGAGCCTGGCCGGCGCCTACCAGGACTTCTCCCTGACCGCGCGGGCCGGTGAGGTCGTGGGCCTGGCCGGAGCGGCCGCCAGCGGCAACGTCCGGCTCGGCGAGACCCTCGCCGGGCTGCACCGCCCGCAGGCCGGCACGATAGCCGTCGCCGGCCGTCCGGTGCGCACCGGACGCGTTCCCGCCGCTCTCGCGGCCGGCATCGGCTTCGTGCCCGAGGACCGGCACATCCAGGGCCTCATCCCGCAGCGCAGCGTCGCCGAGAACGCCACCCTGACCGTCACCGACCAGCTCGGGCCGTTCGGCACGGTACTGCCCTCGCGCACCCGGGCCTTCGCCGAGCGGATGATCGGCGACCTCGACATCAAGACGCCCGGCCCCTCGGCCCCGGTGTCCGCCCTCTCGGGCGGCAACCAGCAGAAGGTCGTCATCGCCCGCGCCCTGGCCACCGAACCGGACGTCCTGGTCGCCATCCGGCCCACCAACGGCGTCGACGTCAAGTCCAAGGAGTCCCTGCTCGGCACCGTCCGCACGGTCGCCGACGCTGGGAAGACCGCCCTGATCGTGTCCGACGAACTCGACGACCTGCGGGTCTGCGACCGGGTGGTGGCCATGTTCCACGGCCGCGTCGTCGCCGAGTTCGAGCACGGCTGGAGCGACGAACAACTGGTCTCAGCCATGGAGGGCATGGCCGGCCCGACCGACACGAAGGAAAGCCATGTCTCCCACCACTGAGGTCCGCGCCCACGCGGCGCCCGCCGTCACCCGGCCCGCCGAGCGCCGCTTCCAGCTCGCCCGCTACCGTGACCTCTCCCTCGTCCCGGTACTCCTGGTGCTCGGCATCATCGGATTCGCGGTCTCGCCCGCCTTCCTCACCTCCGACAACCTGCTCGGCGTCGGCCAGCAGGCCACCGAACTGAGCCTGCTGGTCCTGGCCGAGGCGCTGATCCTGATCGTCGGCCGGATGGACCTGTCCCTGGAATCCACGATCGGCGTGGCCCCCGTCATCGCCGTCTGGCTGGTCCTGCCCGACCACGGCGCACGCTTCAACGGCCTCGGCCTCTTCCCCTCCTGGGCGGCCATCCCGCTGTGCCTGACCGTCGGTGCGGTCATCGGGGCGATCAACGGCTTCCTGATCCTCAAGCTGCGCCTCAACGGCTTCATCGTCACCCTCGGCGCGCTCACCCTGCTCCGCGGCCTCCAGGTCGCCATCTCCCAGGGCCAGTCGATCGTCAACCTGCCCGGCTCCTTCACCTACCTCGGCAGCACCAGCTGGCTCGGCGTGCCGGCGGCGATCTGGATCTGCGCCCTGCTCTTCCTGGCCGGCGGCTGCGCCCTCGCCTGGCTGCGCCACGGCCGCGCCCTGTACGCGATCGGCGGCAACTCCGAGGCCGCCCGCGCCGCCGGCATCCGGGTCGACCGGATCACCTGGACCGTGCTGATCCTCGGTGGCCTGCTGGCTGCGTTCGCCGGCGTCCTCTACACCGGCCACTACGGCTCCATCTCCGCCGACCAGGGCAACGGGTGGATCTTCCAGGTCTTCGCCGCCACCGTCATCGGCGGCGTCAGCCTCAACGGCGGCCGCGGCACCCTCTTCGGCGCCCTGACCGGGGTGCTGACCCTCCAGCTCGTGGTCAACGTCATGACCCTCGCGGGCGTGCCGCCACTGTGGAACCAGTTCCTCAACGGCGCGATCATCATCGTCGCGCTGATCATCTCCCGCTTCGCCTCGGGCGAGAAGCAGGAGTGACGGGCCCCACAGCCTGAGAGCCGCCCAAGCGGCGCGACCAGCCCGGCGGAACCGGTCGCGCCGCTTCGGCCTCCCCTTCCCCGCCCCTCGACCGACCATCACTCCCATGCCCGCACGCAGGAGGCGAAAGACCATGGCGGTGACCGACCGGGCCATCGAGAAGATCAAGGAGATGATCGTCTCCGGCGTCCTGCCGCCCGGCGCGAGGCTCCCCAACGAGGGGGATCTCGCCGACCAGCTCGGGCTGTCGCGCAACTCGCTGCGCGAGGCCGTCCGGGCGCTCACCGCGATGCGGATCCTCGACCCCAGGCAGGGCGACGGCACATACGTCTCCGGCCTGGAACCCCACCTCCTGCTGGAAGCCATGACCTTCGCCGCCGACGTCTCCCACGGGCACACGGCCCGCCAACTCCTCCAGGTACGGCGCCTGCTGGAGCCACAGGCCACCGCCCTCGCCGCAGGCCTGCTCACCGACGAACACTTGCGAATGCTGCGGGCCGTCCTCGACCGGAGCGCCGCGGCCGTCGGCATCGAGGAGTTCATCGAGCTGGACATCGAGTTCCACCGCACCATCGCCGACGCCGTCGGCAACCCCGTGCTGTCCACCCTGCTCGGCATCCTCTCCACCCACACGCAGCGGCTACGCATCGTGCGCGGTACGCACACCACCGCCCGCGAGCAGGCCCACCGTGAGCACGAGGCCATCTGGCAGGCGCTGGTCAACCGCGATGCCGTCCTGGCCGCCAGTGCCAGCACCGTGCACGTCGCCGCCGTCGAAGACTGGCTGGCCGCGGGCACCGGCTCGCTGGACCTCGGCACCAACGCCTGACGGCGACGTGCCGAGTCCCGCGCATCCGTTCTCCCGCCAGTGCGCACGACCCCTACTGCCCAGGACGGTCTGACACATGAAGAGCCGAACCATCCGGTCCACCCTGGCCGCCAACCCGGACCCCGGCGGCGTCCACATGCAGGCCGGCGGTGTGTTCCTGCAGCCGACCCTCGCACTGCTCCAGCAGAAGGGCCTGCTCAAGCCCGCCGGCCACCAGCTCCCCGCCCCGCTGGTCACCAAGGAGAACGTTGACGACCCGTCACTCCGGGCCAACCGTGCCACGGGCTGACCGAGGCGGGCCCCAGAACCAGACCAGCAGCCACCACGACAACGGGACGACGGGACTGCGGTCTGCGCACCACCAGTGATTGCTCCCCACCCACCCCCACTGAAAGGCCGCACCATGCGAAGTGCACCGGTGGTCAGGGCGATAGTCGCCCTGGCCCTTGGTACCACCGCCGCCGCCTGGTCCCCCGCCACGGCGACCGCCGCCACCACGACCACCGCCTGGTCCGGCGGCGCATTCTCCGTCGATGCCGCTAGCCTCGTCCGCGAGGCGAACATCGCCCTGGGCAGCCCGAACACCGCGGCGACCCAGTCGATGCCGCTGGGCAACGGCACTCTCGGCGCCGCGGTCTGGGCCGCCAACGGCTTCACAGCCCAACTCAACCGCGCCGACACCCTGCCCGGCCGCAAGTCCCCCGGCTGGCTGCAGATCCCCGGCCTGTCGCGGATCACGAACGCCGCCGACTTCACCGCCACCGTCGACCCGTACGACGGCGTGCTGCGCGAGTCCGGCGGCGGGATGAGCGCGACGATCTACGTCCGCGCCGACAAGGACGAGTTGGTCGTGGACGTGACCGGCGCCGACCCGAACACCGCCCAGTCCGCCACGGTCAACCTGTGGTCCGGCCGCACGCCGACCGCCGCGGTCTCGGGCGGCATCGCGACCCTCGCCGAGACCTGGGTCGACGACAACGCCACCACCGGCTCCGGCCGGACCTTCGGCTCGCTGGCCGCGCTCACCGCCGGCGGACGCAACGTCACTGCCACGGTCACCGACTCGCAGACCGTGAAGGTGAACTTCACCCCCAACACCGACGGCAGCTTCCGCATCCTGGTCGGCAGCCCGAGCTGGACCGGCGGCAACGCCGCCACCACCGCCGCCGCGCTGCTGGGCACGGACGCGGCCGCGAGCACCGGCACCCTCCAGGCCCCGCACCTGAGCTGGTGGCACGACTACTGGGCCAAGCTCGGCCTGGTGAAGCTCTCCTCGGCCGACGGCACCGCCAACTACCTGGAGAAGCTTCGCACCCTGTACTACTTCTACACCGCCGAGGAGTCCCGCGGGCCGCTGCCCGGCTCCCAGGCCGGCGTCGCCGACCTCTTCAACTTCTCCCAGGACACCCAGAACTGGTACCCGGCCGGCTACTGGTTCTGGAACCTGCGCGGCCAGGTGGCCGCGAACATCGGCGCCGGCGCCTCCGCGCTCAACTCCGGCGTGTTCAACCTCTACACCTCCAACCTGGCCAACATCCAGGCCTGGACCAGGACCTACACGGGCAACCGGCCCGGCATCTGCGTGCCGGAGACCATGCGCTTCAACGGCAACGGCTTCCAGAGCGACAGCGACCCGTTCGGCGCCGCCTCCTGCGACGACGCCCTGTCCACCTGGAACGGCCGGACCGTCTCCTCCGGCGCGGAGATCGGCCTGTGGGTCTGGCAGCAGTACCTGACCACCGGCGACCGGAACTTCCTCACCACCAACTACCCGCTCATGCAACAGCCCGCCCAGTTCCTGCTGGCGTACACGACCGTCGGAGCGGACGGCAAGCGGCACGCGGTGGCCAACGTCCACGAGAACCAGTGGAACGTGCAGGACCCGGTCAACATGGTCGACGCGATGAAGGCCCTCTTCCCCGCCACGATCTCCGCCGCCCAGGCGCTGAGCACCGACGCCACGCTGGTATCCCAGCTGCAGGCCGCGATCCCGCAGATCCCCGACTACCCGCGCACCGACGCCGCGACCCACCGGCAGAACCTCACCGCCGCCGCCGACGCCTCCGGCACCGACGTCCTCGGCCAGTCCTCCCAGCCCACCGCGCCCGTCTACAACACCGAGAACGACGACCTCGAAGCCGTCTGGCCCTACAACCTGATCGGCGACAACTCGCCGTTGCTCTCCCTGGCGCAGCGCACCTACAACAGCCGGGTCAACGTCCAGCAGAACGACTGGAGCTTCGACGCCGTCCACGCCGCCCGCCTCGGCCTGCCCGACCGGGTCGCCGCCGACCTGACCGCGCTCACCCAGAAGTACCAGACCTACCCCACCGGCCTGGCCAACCTGTGGGGCCAGTCCGGCGGCAGCGAGCCGTACATCGAGCAGGCCGCCAACGTCGCACTGGCGATCAACGAGGCCCTGGTCCAGGACTACGACGGCCTGCTGCGAATCGCTCCGGCCCTGCCACAGGGCTGGGACGCCGACGGCACCCAGTACATCCACGGCGGGAGCACCGTCTCCGTCCAGGTCCACGGCGGCGTCATCGGCACCGTCGGCATCCACGCCGGCTCCACCGGCACGATCAAGATCCGCAATCCCTGGCCCGGCCAGAGCGTCTCGGTCGTCGACGGCACCGACCAGAAGACCGTCATCGTCCGCCCCACCAGTGCCGGACAGTTCACCATCCCGACCACGGCCGGCAAGTCCTACCTGGTCCAGCAGGTGTCGGCCCCGGTCTCCGGCATGACGTTCAGCCGGCTCTCCGGCACACCGGCCACAGCCGCCAGCCACCTGGGCACCGTCCAGATCGGCCTGGACAAGACCACCGGCACCGGCCACATCACCGGCATCAACGGCCTGTGCGTCGACGACTCCGGAGCCGGCACCACCGACGGCAACCCCATCGTCGTCTGGGCCTGCAGCGGCACCGCCGCCAACCAGCAGTGGACCGTCGGCACCGACGGCACCCTGCGCACCCTCGGCAAATGCATGACCGCCCCCGGCACCAACCCCGGCAACAACACCCCCATCCAGCTGTACGGCTGCGTGAACGGGGCCGGCAACCAGGTCTGGCAGCCCCAGGCCGACGGCACCCTCAAGAACCCGCAGAGCAACAAGTGCCTGGACGACTCGGGCGCCGGTCCCGCCGGCACCCAGCTGATCCTCTGGGACTGCTCCGCCGCCGCCAACCAGATCTGGCACCTGCCCTGATCCCGACCTGACGCAACAAGGCCCGGGGTACCGACCAATGATGGTGGCCGGCACCCCGGGCACGCGTGATCCTCGATGCCGCACTCCTCGAACCCGACGACCCGGAACCAACCCGGACCGTCCTCGCCAAGACCGCCACCGAACAGGGCGCCGACGAGAGCGTCGAACTCGGCGAGGTCACCGGCCCCGCCCGGCAAGCCGTCCTCCTCAGCGGTAGGTCGAGTGCGCGCTCGAGTTGGCCAGCCGAGTCGGGTGCGCCAGCGGTTGATGCCCGACCCAGGATGGATGGCGGCACTGCCGCCGGGCTGGCTCTGGTGCTACGGCTCGACAGGCTGCGGACGCGCATCCTGGGAGTCTCGCGGGGAAGGCCCACGCCCTCCTGCAGGCTCCTGAGGGCGACCTGCCGGAGGTCGGGCACGACCCGCACGATGTCGTCGCCGAGTACCGCTGGCTTGGTCGCGGCTACGCGCAGCGGGTCGAGCCCGGAGAACAGGCGCTCAACCATGCCTCGTCCCGCGCCGTCCTGGAACTGGAGCGGACGGACGCCGGCAAGGCCTTCGCGGCACTCATAAGCTCCGACTCAGCGGGCACTTCGGCAACAAGTCCGCTGTGTTCCTCAACACGGGCCGCACGCTCCCACCACCCGCGCACGACCGGGGTCCTCGGCACTGGACGCGATACTCCGGATCGAGTGGCTGGTGACGTGGTGTCCCCAGCCCGGAGCGCCAGTGCCCGGTGCGCAGCCACCTCAGACAGACCCCGATGCCCTCGTCACCGCACCCGGGACCTGCCAGCCACCTGCGGGCCCTCACCGCGAGCCGCAGGTCAGGGCCCCAATTCGGCGTTGGTGATCGCATGGTGGTCGCAGGCGAGCGTCGGGGCAGTGCCCCGGTAGCCTCCGCGGGTCGACCAAGGGACCAACTGCCGCAGGAGGCTGGGGAAGTGCGCAAGTCAGGACGGCCGGGCCGGGTCTACCGTCGGTGCGGATGCCGCGACGCCGACCGACGGCAACTCGGAGCGTCGTGTCCGCACCTGGCCGAGGAGGGGCACGTGGACGTTCGCCGTGGACATCCCTTCACTCACCGGCCACAGGCGCACCGTGCGCCGTGGCGGCTTCGAGGATGCCTTCGCCGCCGAGACGGCGCTTCGGCGCTTCCTCGAAGGGCGCCAACTGGGCTTCGACGCCGACCCGCACGAGACGGTGGCCGCCTACCTCACCAAGTGGCTCAAGGGCATGGAGTTCCTGCTCAAGCCCACCACCTACGCCCGCTACCGCACCTACGTGCTCTGCGAGTTGATACCCGTGTTCGGCAAGCTGCGCCTGGAGGAGCTCGCCCACGACCACATCGCCGCCTATGCCCACGAGCAGCTCGAAGCCGGCCGCGGACGCCAGGCCGTCTACCACTGCCTCGCCACGCTCTCCAGCGCCCTGGGCACGGCCGTGCGCGCCCACCGCCTGCCCTTCAACGCCGCCCAGCCCCTGCCCATGCGCAGGCCCCGCCCCGACGAACGCGTCCCCTGGACCGCGGAACAGGCCGTCGCGTTCCTCTCCCATTGCCGCAACGTCGACCCCGCCTTCGCCGACCTCTTCGAGGTCATCATCGGCACCGGCCTGCGCAAGGGCGAGGCACTCGGTCTCCAGCGCCTGTGCGTGCGGCTCGACGACCGCGTCATGTACATCCGCCACACCCTGTCCGCCGTCGACAACCACGAACTCGTCCTGACCGCGCCGAAGACCAAGAAGAGCCGCAACTGGGTCCCCCTGTCCGACCGTGTCGCCGCCGCCCTCCAGCGCGCCATGACCCGCAGCACGGCCACCATCAACGGCCACGTCTTCCAGGGCCCCGACGGCAAGCCCCTCCACCCGGCCGCCGTCCGCCGGCGCTTCCACGAACTGCGCGAACAGGCCGCACTGCCCCACGTCACCATCCACGACCTGCGCCACCTCGCCGCCACCCTCGCCCTGGAGGCAACGTCTCCATGGCCGTCATCTCCAAGACCCTGCGGCACTCCACCCTGTCGACCACCGCGAATATCTACAGCCACCTGACCTGGGACGTCGCCAGAGCCGCCGTGAACACCATCGAAGCAAGGCTCCACCTCGTCGAGGCCCGCACCCAGTGCGGCCGGGACATCACCGACCTCGACGTCGGCTCGCCGAACCCGCGGTTCAGCCACGCGGCCTGACCAACGCACCCCTGAGGTCGGCTCAGCGTTCCGAGCCGCCCCGGCTTCCAGGGCCGACAAATGCCCGGGATTCCCGGCTCATAACTGACACCCGATAAACGTGCGGCCCGTCGCGACAGACGACGCCGCAGGTTCCACCGGCATGCCCGTTTCCCGCGTATCCGGGCCCATTTCTGCGCCGACGAGGCGACCGGTCCGCGATCGGCCACACGCGGATTCCCGGATGGGTGAACAAACGCCCCGCTACGGCCGGGTCGCAGGGGCCAGGCCTGTGGAAACGCGCCCAGCAAAGGTCGTGTGAACGAGCGTTCACGACCACCTTGCGACCACCAAAGGAAAAGGCCGTTCCTATCATTTCGATAAGAACGGCCTACGACCTGCGAAAACGCTGGTCGGGACGACAGGATTTGAACCTGCGACCCCTTGACCCCCAGCGGTCGAACGGGAGTCTGACTGATGTTCACCAGTCCGAATCGTGCAGGTCAGGGCCTATCTCGTCCCCCCTCCATGACGCCTGATACCGCCTCATGACACCCAGTCCGTGAGAGGTGCGTGAGAGGGACATGAGCCGCAGCGAGTTTCCTCACTGCGGCTCAGCTGTGAGCGCGAGAGATGCCGACGGACCTCTGTGGTCTCTCCGATTACGCCTCCCCACAGCTACCCGAGAGCGCCTATTCGTGCTTGCCGAGATTCCACGCCACGACATCGAGGATACGCAGCAGTGTGACGTCTTCCGGGGCCGCTGAGGCGAGGGTCCTCCATTGTTCCGGCTGCGATTCGAGGTCTTCGGCCATGGATTCGGCCAGGAGTGTGAAGAACTCTGCCCAGGTTCGCTTGGGATCAGGCTGGATGGGATGGTCGCCCGTGGCACCGCAGTAGCAGGCATAGACCTGGGTGTCGTACAGCGGAATGAACAGCGGCCGCTTTCGGTGCAGGATCTTCATGAGGATGGTTCCGCCGACTCCTGGCACACCACCAGCCCGATCGAGGACCCCAGTCAACGTCTCGAACAACTGGCGGTGGCTCCCATCAGCAACGGCCGCCTGGAGGGTGAGACCCTCGGGGATACAGGCGAGGCCCACTTCGAGCTCAGGACGCACCGCCTGCAGACTGAACATCGCCTTGATCGTCGGGCCCACGTTCAGCGGCAGCGGGGCCAGCAGATCCCCATCATTGAGTTGGTTCGGGCCGCTTCCCGTATCCATGCGGTCGTACACAGGGTAGGCATACGGCTTCCCGCCTTTCACCGCGGCGGCCGCTGCGTTTGCCTTCTCATCGAAATAGGCGCCGATCCACTTGCTGGCCGAGGCGACGGCGATCCGGTGACCACCGACTCTCACTTCCCGCTCGCGCACAGTCGCCCCCTCCAGTCGACGGGGCCACTCGCTGCCGCAACGTGGCGGGCCCCGCCCAGACCCAGGCCGTCTCGGTATCCCACACGATCGTAGTCGCGCCCCGGAGGAAGCACAGGTGGATGCGCTCAGTCGAGCTGCGGCCACGGCCGACCACCGAGTCCGGTCAGGCCCAAGTCGCGGTACTCACTTTTCCGTCCCCGGTTCCTACGTCGTGGGGTAGCCGATCTCGGCGATCTCCTCGGCAAGGTCCGCGAGGGTCAGCTCGGCGTTGAGGGCACGGACCACGTCATCGGTGAGCGGCCTCAGAGCACAGATATGCCGGACGGTATCCAGGTCGACCGGGACCTCGTAGTAGTCGGCGGCGAAGCTGGCGTACGCCTCCGGAGATCGGTCGGCGAGGAGCCGGAACAGCCAGTCGGCCCCGTCGGGGTCGACATGGCCCTCCGGGAAGTCGATCTCCCCCGTCTGCCAACTCTTGTCAGTCGTCCTACGCCACAGGCAGGCCGTCACCGTCGGTATGCCGTCGTCGTTGAACGCGGGTTCCTCGACGGACGACCGGAACTCTTCGGGAACAGAGTCCACCACGCCCTGCCACACTCCGTCCTCGGCATAGGGGCTCATCGGCGACTCGTGGTCAAAGCCCCGGATGTACCCACCGGCCGGAGCGAAGACGATCGAGTACTCGTCCCCCGAACCGTTGCGCATCGACGCCAACTCCTCCGTCGGCGACCACTTCGCGTCGAAGGAGTAGTAGCGCGAGGACCAATCGGGACCGAGGATCGCATCCAGCATCGCCAAAGCCCGGCAGTGGTCCCGCAGGACGTCGGGATCGGGCAGGAAACGGGCGACATCGTTGACGGTCATGCCGACCATCCAAGCGGACACCAGTGACAACCCGCACGGTCGCCACCAAGCCGCCACACAAGGGACGTCGGCAAAACCACCATGACAGCAGCCCTATCCCGGGTAGCGACACCATTCGAGGTACTGACACGTCTCAGCTGGCGGCTGCGCCGAGGTAGAGGGCAGCCAGGCGGGGAAGGCGACGGTGCATCTCGTCAGCGTCGTCGAAGTCGAAGTCCTCGCCCATGTCGGACTCCAGCTCCGCATCCAGATCCTGCCCGGCCCGATGGCGCTTCCACGCCTCGTGGAAGGCATCGGCGTCACCCGTCAGGCGCTTGAACGTATAGCTGGCCGCGTAGTTCACGTCCTCGTCGAAGATCACGTAGTCGTCACCCCGGGCCGCGGCCTCGATCACTGCGGGGTGGTCCGCCAGATCGTCCGGGCGAGCGGCTGCCAGCTCGTACCAGTCCCGCCCGAGAGCAATCAGGCCGGCCCGGAAGTCCATGAAGCTGTCATCCGAGCAGCCTCCCCCGATGAGATAGGCGGCGGCCCACACGTCCCAGCGGTACACGGCGCCGTGCACCTCGTCGAATCGCTCCTGGTAGGCGAGGATCTCCTCCTGCGAGAGCCCCGCCAGCTGGTCGACCAACGCCTCGGCGAACGCCTTACCATGCGGACCGCTGCTTTCGGCCCGCGCTGCCCCAACCACATTCCAGAACCCGTCGATGTCCATAACCATCCACCCTTGCAGCAGGTTCCGACATTTGAGGCCTACCGTGTCCCGAATGACCCCCAATGCACTGCAGCGAGCCCTCACCCTGCCCGGCGACCCCGTACTGCGACCCCTCCCGCGCCAGGTCGCGGTCCTCCTCGAAGAGTTGCAGGGCCCCACCCAGGCTCGCGGCCCATCTCCGGGCCGTCCACGACGTCGCCCACCGACTGGCTGACTGGGCCGAACAGCACTACCCCCAGCTGGACTTCGACCGGCACGCCGTCCTCTTCGGCGCCGCCACCCACGACATCGGGAAGATCCTGCACCCCGAGGAGCTCTCCCAACCCGGCTCCGCACACGAGGAGGCCGGCCACGACCTGCTGATCGCCAAGGGAGTCACCGAGGAACTCGCCCGCTTCGCCCGCAACCACGCATCGTGGAACGCCCCCGGCGTCAGCACCGACGACCTGCTGGTGAGCCTGGCTGACAAGGCCTGGAAGGGCAAGCGCGTCACCGACCTCGAACAACTACTGATCGAGCGCCTCTCCGAAGCCAGCCACCAGCGACCGTGGGAGGCGTTCGTGGCACTCGATGATGTTCTCGACCAAATCGCGCAGGATGCCGAACGCAGGCTGGCGTTCCAAGCCGAGCACCCAGTCGCTCCGGGCATCGGATGAGCGCCCGAGGCACTGCCGCATGCCGCACACCTGTAACCTCTCCGCCAGCCTGGTCGGGATCGATGCCAGCAGCGGAGGATGGCAGGTGAAGACCGTGGCGATCACGCTGATCCGATCCGCAGATGACATGGGCGCCGCCGCCTGCCCGGGTTGTGGGGGTACCAGAACTCAGCCCCCGCCTCCGACTACCAGCAGGGCCGTTACGTCTGAGCTCTTCACGCTTCGTCAGACGTCGGCGGCCTGGCCGGGGTTTGCCAGGAGGACCCCGAAAGAGACGCGGTCGGTCGGTAGGCCAGCTCTGCGCAGCCATGTGATCTTGTTGCCGATGTTGCCCCAACAGTCGTCCTTGGCCGCAATGGCGCTGAGGAGTTGGCGCTGAGCGTCGGTGAGGGCCGCCTCGCTGGCGTTGCCGTCCGGAAAGGCGCGCAGCAGGAGCGGTCCCCAGTCGCGTTCGACGGTGAAGTCGTTGGCCATGGGCATCAGAGCCAAGGCGGCGTCGAGGATTTCCTCCAGGGTGGTAGTGCGGGCGAGCAGGGCGTGGAGGAGGGTGAAGCGGAACCAGCCGTCGAGTTGGGGCAGCGGTTCGGCATCGAACCAGTGGTCCGCGGCATGCGGGTCCGACAGTGCCTCCAGAAGGACGGCGATGGGACGCGGGTCGTCGGCGGGGAGCGGGGCAAGGGCCGCGCAGGCGCGGATCGCCGGATCCGGGTCGGTGAGCAGGTCGCTGGTGTCCTTCGCCCAGGCGACGAGGGTCAGAACGGCCACAGCGCGCTCGCGCCGGTCCCCGCTTGTGGTCAGGGTGGCGCGAAGCCGCTCGGCGGCGTCGGGTATCCGGTCGCGGAGCTCGGGAGCCTTGAGAAGGTGGCCGGCGGCGCCGACGGCAGCCTCCCGAACGACGGGGGCGGAATCGGCCAGGTAGGGAGCCACCGCCTGGTGGATCGCGGGGCGGGCGGCGCGGCAGGCCGCGATGTCGGCTGGTTCGTCGTACTCGGGATCCTGCTCGCGGTCGTCGTAGTAGCCGACCGACTCGGCGATCGCGCCCAACCACTCCAGCAACGCGGCGCGCAGGGGGCGGACCCGGTCGTCCCACGGGTACTCGCTCTCGTGCGCGGCCAAGGTGCGCGGATGGTCGAGAATGCCGGCGACGAACAGCGCGACCGGCGCGATACTGCTGTAGAGCGAGCCCTGGTGGAGGACGGACATCTGCAGCTGGCCCAGGGCATGGGCCTGGACCTCCGGGTCGTCGTCCAGCAGGCCGACCAGCAGGGTGGGTGTGTCCTCGGCCGACCCGTATGCGTGGCTCAGCTCCGCCCATGGTGTGTCGATCAGGACGGTCTTGGGGTGCGGGACCGATTCGATGCCGGCGGGTGGCTCGCCAGGAGTGTTCATGGGCAGCAGTGTTGCGGGCGGGACTGACAGGCGGTCGTCCTCCGTGGATGAAGTTCGATCGCTCCGTTGTCGGCAGTTGGGGCTGCAGCAGGCTGTTCGATGGCGGCCCGCCTACAGGGACATGCCGCAGTACAGGCCGCGCTGCCCGGCGTCGCAGGCGAGATCGGCCAGCCGCCGCAGGAAGTCGGCCATCAGCTCCTCGTCCTGTCCCGCGCCGTCATCGGTGCGAGTCCACGCGGAGGCGGCCTCCTGCAGGCGCCCGCTCGTGGCGATGGCGAGCGCGTCGCGAAGCCTGTCCGTGAGCGAGACCAGCCAGTGGCCCTCGTGCTGAGGATCGCTCAGCAGTCCGCAGAAGCGTGGGTCGGCTTCCACCTGATCCTCGGGGACTCCCGTCAGGTACGCCTCGACGGCTCCGAGGAGCAGGTAGGGATCGGCGCCCTTGAGACCGACCGTGCCGAACGGGTCGTCCATGCGGCCGTCCTCGAAGACGCCCAGGGCCTGTGCGTCGTCGGTGGCCGCGTAGTAGTCGTAGAGGTTTCCCATGGCGTGATCGTCCCAGGCGCCAGTGACAGGTAGCTGCCGGCGTCCGGGCTCAGCCGCCCCAACGGCCCGGGAGAAGCCGATGGGTGCGGCCTGTGGCTGACCACCGGCGTCTTCACCCCCGCCTCGAACCGCACAGCGATCACCGCCAAAGTCGCCGACGCGCTACACGCTCAAGGCCTGTCCCCGACTGAACCTCACCCGGGACTGCTGAGGTTGGACCCGCTGGATTGGCGCAAGCGCCTGCCTCGGTAGCCGATCGCATGCACGGTCTGCTGTGTTCGTCACCGGCCATGTCGTGTCCGGCGCCCGGCGTTACATCCCAATCGCGGCTGCCAGCACTCGGCACGGGGCCCGGAGCGCCCCGTAGGTTCGCAGCTGCCCGCCACCGGTGGCGCTGATATTCGGCGGCGCACAGGGCAGGTGTCCGCGACACTGGGCCCGGTGATCGTCATACACCCCGTGCTGGAGACTGGCTCGCTCCCCGACTTCGAGTTCTGGCCGGTCGCCGAGCAACCGCCCTACCACCTCACCCCGCTGAACGGCACGCTGAGCGATGAGCAGGTCGGCACGGCGATAGCCACCATGGCCGGCTACAACTCCAGCCGGGTCGACGACCACCTGACCGACCCGGCCGACGCCTTCCTGAGCTCACTGCTGCACGAGGAGGGGTTCGTCGCCCCTGGCGGGCTCCGCGTCCAGGACGCGGGCACCGGCGCGACGCTGACGCCCGGTTGCTGCTGCGGACTGGAGGACTGGCACGGATGGCTGGAGATCGCCGACGGAGGCGAGCTGTGGCTCGGCCACGACCCGACACCATGGGCCGAGCAACTCGGCGACACCGTCCGGCTCCACCCGGACGGCGAGCACCCGGGCCCGGTGATCGACATCGCCCGGACCGAGCTCCCCCGGCTGCTCGCCGGAGTCCAGCACGACCTCGCCAACTTCCTCCTCCTGGTCGCCGCATGGGCCGAACAGAACGCACCCCAGTCGGCGCAGGCACTGGGCAGCGCGTTCGACCGGTCACTCGACATCACCGCACCACTGCGAAAGCTGAGCTGATGGCGAGCTTCCTGACGCACCGCCGACTCGTGCTTAACCGCACGCTTCCGGTACGGCGACGCCACGCGTCACTGCGTACCTGCCTCACTCTGTACGCCCCGTACGGCTTCCGCTCCACCTACCACCACCTGACGGTCAGCGCCGCGATACCACGCGACCTCGACGCCGATCCCGACTCGCTGGAACGCGCGGTGAACGAGCTCCACGAGGCCCGCCTGCTCCGGCTGGCCGAGGACGCCCGGTACGCCGAGCGGCGGCGACGCGAGAAGCATGCCGGTCAGCGGGTCCCCCGACGCCCGGGCACCTGGTGGCACCGCCACGGGCGGCAGAGCTGCTACCAGCTCGATCCGCTCTGCCATCCAGCCATGGCCCTGCCCGAGTTCGTCCGCCGCCAAATCAGCCTGGCGAACGGCGAAACACTGCCCGGCTGCGCGGATGCGGCAGCCGCCGCCCCGCCATCTCTCGTTCGACCGGCCACGGGTTCATCGACCTGTGCCGCGACTGCGGAGCGGTACAGCGCTCGTGTGCCTGCGACCAGCCTCACCACCTCCACCCTCTCGAACGGGACCTGTGGCCGCGCCTGTGGCGCAGGGAGCACATGACCCACGACGGCCTGCCCAACCCGCACTGGCCCGGTACCGTCGAGGACCGGATCGCCGGCCTGCAGCTGTGGAGCTCGTCACAGCCACCAACTGGGAGGCTCGGATGAGTGAACTCGCCTTCTTCGCCCAGGTGGTGGCCCGAGGCACAGTCCACAGCCTGGACTGCAGCTCCACGCCCGACGAGGTCACCGCCCGGCTCGGCGAATTCGGGGAGAACCTTCGGCACAACCTGATGTGGCGCGACTACGGTCTGGTCGAGTTCACGTGGGAGCGGCCCTCCAGGAACGAGCCGTGGCAGGGCTGCCGGTTCACCGTGCAGTGCCACCGCCTCGACCAGGGACCCACGCCCGTGCCTACCTTCGCTGACCTCCGAACAGCCCTGGCGGAGCTGGATTGTGAAGTCGAAGAGATCACACCCCTCAGCAGTGACCTCGACGAGTACTGGCAACCCGAGAGCCGAGTGGCCATCCTCGTCGACACCCGGGACGGCACCCTGCACCAGATCACCGGCCCGGTTGCCCCCGACTACGCGGACCTCCGCCGAGGGCTCCGCTCGAGTCGGGCCGAGCGCGACCAGATCCGCCATCTTCTCGACGCCTCCGACGAGGACCGGCTGCGCTGGATCAGGCGCGACCAACCCCACGGCGCCGCACGACCGGCCTGGTGGACGGGAAAGCTCGCAGTGATCGGCGGGATGGTCTCCGCCACTCCGGACAAGCAGTTCCCCTGGGCCCGTCTGCTGCTCTGGATGATCCAGCAGAGCAACGAACTGGAAGTCTTCGACCACGCCCAACGCGCCGAGCGCATGGCCGCCCTCTCCGCCAACCTGCGCTGGCACCTCGGCCCGGACCAGCTGGCCGACCTCCTGCCCAACGCCGACGAGGTGGTCCGCGCCTGCCTCGACGCACTGCCCGGGGGCCGGACCGGTCGACTCACACCGCGTCAGACACCTGCTCAACTCCTGTGCACCACTTCGGGACCAGCTCCGCGACGCACTCCTGCGTCACGAACTCGACCGACTGCTCACCCTCACCCACCGCACGTGGTGAAGCCAACCGCGCGACACCCTCCACCATCCCCGGGGCGGGCCTGTCACACCCGGCTCGAGGTGCGGGTCTGACGCCGCACCAGGAGCGCTGCCCCCATCGCGCCACCCCTTCAACGAAGGCAGCTGCGGCTGCCTCATCGCCGCCCAGCTCGCCAGTCGCTTGGACAGCTGCCGGACCTGCTGGCGCGCACTTGATCGATCGCAGATGCGTCAAGTGCGAACCCTACGGGCAGAATCGCCGATCACGGCGAGCGACCATCTAGCCCATTGCAGTGATCGAAAAATCCGACATAGAGGAGAAAGAGCGCAGATGGTCACCGCTAACGGCGTCGAGCAGGGGCCAGCCTCGCCCTTGAACCGTGAAAACCGTGAGACGAATGTGAGAGGCAGGCCCCAGGGCACGCCGAAGGCCGCTTCCTCGTGAACGAGAAAACGGCCTCTGACCTGCGACAATGGGATGAACCCTTGTCGGGACGACAGGATTTGAACCTGCGACCCCTTGACCCCCAGTCAAGTGCGCTACCAAGCTGCGCCACGTCCCGTGGTCTCGGTGCCTGCAGCGGGGCCTGGGGGGCTCTGCTGTGGGCTTCTCGACCTTGTCTCCGGCTGTCCCGGCGACGTGGAAAACAATACAGCACGTCGGGGGGTGCTCGCTGCCAGGTTTGAGGGGTGGGGTGGGTCAGGGGGTCGGGTGGCGGGCGTCGTAGGCGAGGAAGGCGGGGCGGCGGGCGGCGAGGAGGAGCACGGCGGCGACACAGGCGAGGCCGCCGCTGATCACGGAGGTGGCGGGGTTGGTGAGGGCGGCGACGGTGCCGGATTCGAAGTCACCGAGGCGGGGGCCGCCGGCCACGACGACGATGAAGATCCCTTGGAGGCGGCCGCGCATCTCGTCCGGGGCGGCGACCTGCATCATCGTGTTGCGGAAGATCATGCTGATGGTGTCGGCGCAGCCCGCGACGGCGAGCAGCAGGAGGCCGAGCCAGAGGTTGTGGAGGACGCCGAAGGCGGCGATGGCGAGGCCCCACGCGACGACGGCGGCGAGGACGGCGACGCCTTGGCGGTTTACGCGGCTGACCCAGCCGGAGAAGAGCGCGCCGATCAGGGCGCCGACGGCCGGGGCGGAGACCAGCAGGCCGACGGTGCCGGCGTCGCCGCCGTAGAAGGTGACCGCGATGGCGGGGAAGAGGGCGCGCGGCATGCCGAAGACCATGGCGGCCAGGTCGGCGAGGAAGCTGGTGCGCAGGTTGGGTTGCTCGCGCAGGAAGCGGAGGCCGTCGAGGACGGAGGCGCGGCCCTTGCGGTCGCCGAGCGGGCGCATGGCGGGTAGGCGCCACATCGCGTAGAGGGTGCCGGTGAAGGCGACGGTGTCGAGCAGGTAGGCGGCCTGGGCCCCGTACGCGCCGATGAGGACGCCACCGAGCATCGGGCCGATGGTGAGGCCGAGGTTCATGCTGACGGTGTTCAGGGCGTTCGCGGCCGGGAGCTGGTGGGTGGGCACCAGCCGGGGGATCATCGCGGAGCGGGCGGGTGAGCTGAGGGCGAAGAACCCGGCCTGGACGGCGACGGCCGCGTAGAGGACGGCGACCAGGCCGAGGCCGGCCAGGGCCTGCGCGGCGAGGATCGCGGAGACGACCGCCAGGCCGCCCGAGCCGATCAGACCCAGCCTGCGCCGGTCGACGGTGTCGGCGATGGCGCCGCCGTAGAGGCCGAAGGCGACCAGCGGGACGAGGGAGAAGATGCCGACCAGGCCGGTCGCGAAGGCGGAGCCGGTCAGCTCGTAGACCTGGACGGAGACGGCGACGGCCGCCATCTGCTGGCCTATGGAGGAGACGGCCTGGCCGAGCCAGACCCGGCGGTAGTCGACGTGGTCGCGCAGCGGGCTGAGGTCGGCGAACGCCCGCCGGTACCACGGCGCGGCGGTGGCCACCGGGTCCGCCGGCAGGTCGCCGGCGGCCACGGCGTCGGACATCGCGGCACCTGCGGCTGCGGCGCCGGCGGCCGCAGCGACGGGTGCCGATGCGCCGCCCGCCGGGTCAGGCGCGGGCTCGGCGGCGGGCGGAGCGTCCGCCGACGCGGCGGAGATGGAATGTTGATCGTTCGACATAGTCCTCCATGCTCCGCCCCGCCCCCGGCTGCCCCCGCACCGGGGCCCGCCCTCGACACCGCTGAGCCGACCGGCCCCCGTTGCCGCGCACCCGTCGCCACGAGCCCACGGTCGCACCCGCCGGTCTACCGGCTCAGCACCTGCTTCTCCCCCGCCTCCACCGCGAAGTCCAGCCGGTTGCCCGGCGGCGGGAACGGGCAGATGAAGTGGTCCGAGAAGGCGCATGGCGGCAGGTAGGCCCGGTTGAGGTCGAGGACCGTACGGCCGTCGGCGTCCGGCGCCGGCAGCGTGATGAAGCGGAAGCGGTAGCTGTCGATGCCGCTGCCCGCGTCCGCGATCACACCGCTGAGGCGGTTGCCCGACCGGCTGACGGTCAGCGTGCGGTGCTCGCCGGCCACGGTGAAGGCGATCTGCCCGGTGACGGCCAGTGGACGCTCCTTGCCGTCCGCGTTCGGGACCACGACCGACCGGGCCTCGTCGTCGAACGGGGTGAAGATCGCGGGCACGGCCCACTCGGGTGCGTACGCGTAGGCGGAGATGCCGGCGAAGGCGGCCCGGCGCGGCGCCGCCGGGTCGAAGACCCGCAGGGCCAGTTCGCCTTCACGCTCGATCGGGACGAGCAGCAGGTCGCCCAGGGTCGCGGTGTCGGCAGCCGGGTCGCTGTCCGGGCGCAGCAGCAGCTCGCCGTCCACCGGCCCGTCCGTGCCCGTGACGGTGATGCCGTCGCCCGCCTTCGCCCGGCCCCGGACGCCTTCGGTGTCGGCCCACCAGTGCCCGGGCAGGCCGGGGATCTCGGCGGGCTCGGGCTCCAGCCAGTGCGTGCCGGTGAGTGCGAGCTGGCCGTGCGGCGAGCTCACGGACGCCGCCCGCCCGTCGCTCCAGTGCTTCCAGTCCTCCGCGGCCGTCGCCGTCATCGGTCCACCCTCCCGGTCGGTCCGCGGACGGCCCGCCGTTCGGGCCGCCCGTCTCCTCATCCACAACACCGCCCGCTCGGACGGATCATTCCCACCGGTCCGAAGCCGCCGAAACGCAACACGGCGGCGACGCACCGACACACCGCACAACTCGGAACACACACCACGGATCACGATGACGGATCACGGGTCGCGAAGCACGGATCACGGATCACGGATCACACGACGCCTACCCGTCCCGGCGCTGCAGCGGCCGGAACAGCCCCTCCTGCATCACGGACACCACCAGCTGCCCGTTCCGGTCGAAGATCTGCCCGCGCGCCAGGCCGCGCGCGCCGTGTGCGATCGGGGATTCCTGCTGGTACAGCAGCCAGTCGTCCGCCCGGAACGGCTGGTGGAACCACATCGCGTGGTCCAGCGAGGCCATGTCGAAGTGCCGCTCGCCCCACAGCGGCTCGACGGGGGCGCGGACGGCGTCCAGCAGCGTCATGTCGCTGGCGTAGGTGAGGGCGCAGACGTGGATCAGCGGGTCGTCCGGCAGCGGGCCGTTGGTGCGCAGCCAGACGCCGCTGCGTGCCTCGACGCCGACCAGTTCCTCCTTGGTCCAGCGCAGCCGGTCGACGTAGCGGACGTCGAAGGGTTGGCGGCGGCTGATGAACGGGGGCAGTTCGCCGAGCCGGGAACCGACCTCCTGCAGGGCGCTGGGCAGGTCCTCGGGGGCGGCGACCTCCGGCATCGGGTACTGGTGCTCGATGCCGCCCTCCTCGGGTCTGTGGAAGTCGGCGGTGAGCGCGAAGATCGACCGGCCGCCCTGGATGGCGAGCACCCGGCGGGTGGTGAAGGAGCGGCCGTCCCGGATCCGGTCGACCTGGTAGACGATCGGCACACCGGGCACCCCGGGGCGCAGGAAGTAGGCGTGCAGTGAGTGGACGGGGCGTTCGTCCTCCACCGTGCGGCCCGCCGCCACCAGCGCCTGCCCGGCGACCTGGCCGCCGAACGTACGCTGCAGTGCCTCCTCGGGGCTGCGCCCGCGGAAGATGTTCAGTTCGATCTGCTCGAGGTCGAGCAGATCGACAAGGTCGTCGACGGGGGTACCCATGAGCACGCTTCCTCTCCGGACTCCGATCCTTCCGGATGCGGACTCCGATCGAATTCTCCAGCTCACTCGAATTCTCCGGCGACCCGGGTCATTCCCGCTCACCGTGTCCAAGTCGCCATTTCACTCGAACGAGTAAACGAGTCGACGAACAGCTGACGGAAACCGCCCGATCCCTCCCGGGCACGCGTCCCTACGCCCCAGCCCCGCCGCGCCCCTACGCCCCCAGCCCCGACTCCCGCACCGTGATGTTGAGCCGCCCCACCAACCCCAGCTCCGGCTCCGCCGTCCCCGGCAGCGTGCGCACCACTCCGTGGTACGCGAACCGGGCCGGGCCGCCGAACACCAGCAGGTCCCCGCTGCGCAGCTCCAGGTCGGTCCACGGCCGGGTCCTGGTCTCGGTGTTCCCGAGCCGGAAGACGCAGCGGTCGCCGAGCGAGAGCGAGACCACGGGCGCGTCCTTCCGCTCGTCGCGGTCCTGGTGGAGGCCCATCTTGGCGCCGTGCGGGTAGTGGTTGACGATCGCGACGTCCGGCTCGTACGACGCGGCGCCCGCGATCTCCGGCAGCACCTCTCCGTACGCCCGGGCGACGGCCCGGCGGGCGAGGCTGCCCAGCTCGGGCGGGAACGGCTTGACGGGCACGCCGTCCTCGGCGACCCGCCGGTACCCGTAGGGGTACCAGTGCCACCCGAGGCTCACCATCCGTACGGACATCATCCCGCCGGTGGGCATCCGCACCGTGTGCAGACCGGCCGGCGGGCGGGCCCACTCCCGGCAGGCGGCGATCAGGCGCAGCTGCGCGTCGAGGTCCAGCCAGCCGGGGAGCAGGACGGCGCCGGGAGCGGGCTCGAGGCGCGCACGCGCGCCGGTCCCGGAAGTCCCCGCATCCGCCGGGTCCCCCGAACCCCCGGAATTCCCCGAAGCGCTCGAGGTTCCTGGGGCCCCGGCTGCCCCGGGCAGGTCACCGAACAGCTCGCCCTGGATCACCCCACCATCCTCCCGCACCTCCCCTACCCGGGCCCAGTCCCGGCCCCAACCCCGGGCCCACCCCCGGGCCCACCCCCGGGCCCGGCACCGCCGCCCCGGGCTGCCCCGCCCCCGAGCATCCCCAGTTCCCGCGCACAGGAAGGCCAGGCCTCCCACCCCTGCCGCCGTACGATCTCCTCGCCCACGGTCGTCTGCTCCCGCCGACTCGCGTGGTCCGGTCGGTCGGCGAAGCGCAGGCCGTCGGACTCCTCCCAGGTGGAGGGCCGGATCTGCAGCCCGCCGTAGTAGCCGTTGCCGGTGTCCGCCCGCCAGTCGCCGCCGCTCTCGCAGTCGGCGAGCTCGTCCCACACCAGGTCCGCAACTCGGACGGCAGCGTCGGCCCGCACGGCACCCATGGCAACCGCCAGCACCAGCATCACGGCGGCACCACCCCGGACCACAGCCCGACGGCGACCTATCGCTTCATCACGCGAATGCGGCATGGCAGCCGAGCCTAGGCACGCCAGGCGCCACCCGCCACGAAACGCCGACGGCCGCTCCCCCACTCGGCGGAGTACCCGCGCGAGGGAGAAGCGGCCGTGGGAGCCGGAGCCGCTGGCACATCCGAGCAGCCGGTGTCAGCCGCTCACGAGGCCTCAGGACTTTTGAGTCTCAGGACCGTGGAGTCTCAGGACCTCCGAGCCTCAGCAGCTCGGATACACAGCAGCCCGGTTACACAGCTCGGATACGCAGCTCAGATGCTCAGATGCTGAGGGTCTGACCGGGGAAGATCAGGTCCGGGTTGCCACCGACGACCTTGGCGTTGTTCTTGTACAGGTCGTGCCAGTCCAGGCCCTGCGCGGCGGCGATGGAGCTCAGGGTGTCACCGGACTTGACGGTGTAGTTGCCCTTGGCCGGCTTGGCGTCGTTCGAGCCGGTCCATGCGTCGGCGCCCTTGTCGGCCTTCGGGGCAGCAGCCTTCGGGGCAGCAGCCTTCGGGGCAGCAGCCTTCGGCGCGACGTCAGCCTTGGGCGCGGCAGCGGCCTTCGGGGCCTGCGCCGGCTTGGCGGCCGGGGCGGCGGGCTTGGCAGCCGGGGCGGCCGGAGCGGCCGGCTTGGCGGCGGTCGAGCCGGAGGTGGCGCCCGCCGAGGTGTCGACGGCGGCCGGGGCGCCGCCCTTGGTCAGACCGGCCTTGACGGAGCAGACGGGCCAGGCGCCCGGGCCCTGCGAGGCGAGGACCTTCTCGCCGATGGCGATCTGCTGCGCCTTGGTGGCCAGGTTGGCCTGCGAGGCGTAGGCGGTGCCACCGAAGGCGGCCCAGGTGCTGGAGGTGAACTGCAGACCGCCGTAGAAACCGTTGCCGGTGTTGATGGCCCAGTTGCCACCGCTCTCGCACTGGGCGACAGCGTCCCAGGTGGAGACCGAGGCGGCGGAGGCCGAGGTGGCCGTGACGAGGCCGGCCACCGGCAGGGCCGCGACAGCGGCGCCCGCCACGACAGCCATCCGAACGCGGTTGCGCTTGGTGGCGGTGGAGGTGGTGGCAGCGGCGTTCTCGTTACGGAAAGTCATGAGGTTCCTCTCGACAGCCCCGGGCGGACATGCGGAACCAGACCCCGTGAGGGGCCGCGTTCGCTTGCCGCGTCCGTCGGGCGGCCGTGCACGTGTCGGACGTGCCGCTGCCGCCCCGGCCACCCAGCCACTCGCCGACGACCTGTTCGAGCGATCGCGTCGGCGGGCACCGGCCGCACCCGGCGGACCGGGGGGCTGTGCGTCGGGGGTGAACCCGGGTGGCGCTCGTTGCGCCGACCAAGAAGCTACGAGCCGGTCGCCGGGGATTCCAAAACTCGAACGGTCTGCCCAGCTCAGCCAAGGGTTACCGGCGGTAAGACCAACACAATCATGTCTGAAATGTCGGATTTGGCCATTGATTCCTAGATCAAACACCCCCGCCGCGTGACTCACCTCACCGCTTCATTCCGGCAGTCCCGTCACCGACATCGACAGATTGCGACCACGAGAACACGCATCGCGGTCGGATAGGGGGCAATTCCCGTCAGCCTCGACGGGCACCCGTGACGCCTGACACAAGGGCCCGTTGGTCATGTCGACCTCCCCCTGTCCGCCCCCGAAGCCCCATCCGCATCCATCCGAGGAGACCCTGTGCCGCGCATGCTCGACGTCAGCGACGAGGTCCGGTCCGAGATCGGCGACGACGAAGCCGACCGCCTACTGGGCGGCGACCGCGCCCCCGACAGCTACGAGTGCACCTCCTGCCGGACCCCCGGTGACACCCATGTGGAGCCCACCAGCACCGTGCTGTTCGTCGGCGACGAGACCGCCGTGCTCGCGTTCGCGCACGCCCGCTGCATCCCCTCCCAGGTGGTTCCGGTCTCCGAGGCGCAGCTGGTCGGCGCCGTCCGCAGCATCAGCCAGGCCCAGACCGGCGCCCCGGACCTCGCCCTCCCCACCGCCCCGGCACCGGGCCCGGCCACCCCCGCCGAGTCCGCGGCCCAGTCGCCCGCCCCCGGCCAGGCCGCCATCCTCGGCATCACCTGCGGGCTCGTCCTGCACGGCAAGGTCGGGCACGCCTCGCTGGTGGTCGAGCCCACCGGCCCGGTGGGCCGCCCCGGCAGCACCTCGGGCGAGGACGAGTTCCTCGACCTCCTCCAGGACGCCGGCTTCCAGCCCGTCACCAACCTGGACGAGACCCCGGAGCAACTGGCCGGCTGGTCGGTCCTGGTCGCGATGGGCAAGCTGCACGCGATCCTGCAGCCCGCTGCCGCCGGTGGCAGCACCGGCTGGTGGCAGGCGCACCAGCCGCTCCAGGTCACCGACGCCTGGCGGATGGCCGCGAGCCAGCTCTCCGAGGTGACCATGTACGCCGTCCCGGCCGGCATGGTCGGCCGCCAGCCCCGCGAGGACCTGCTGCGCCAGGCGCTGGAGCGGGCGGTGGCGCTGGGCCAGGTGGTCGCCGCCTCCCTCCCGCTCGCCGGCACCTGATCCGCCTCCTCCCCTCTCTACGCGCCGGACGGCGGCCGCCTCCACCTCGGGCCGCCTCCGGCGCGGGCTCGCGCCCCGTAGCCCGGCGCACCGTGCGCATCCGCGTCGCCCCACACCGCGCGCTTCCCCCGCATGAGCCGCTCGCATGGAACGCAACACATGAGCGCCACTCATGAGGAGCTCCGCACCGCACATGAGCATCACTCATGGGCATCGGCATATGAGCATGACGCATGGGCGCCGCACATGAGCAACATGCATGGGCGCCCCTCGCATGAGCGTTGCTCATGGGCCCCGCACCTGAGCAGCACGCATGGCGCCCCCCGCATGAGCGCCCCGCATCCCCCGCCCCTCTCGCTCGTTGGCCCCTACGTGTACAGCTACGACGTCTCCGCGTCTCCCGGCCGCTCCGCCAGCGCCCCCCGCTCGATCCCGGGCATGCGCCCGTCGTACGACGCCGAGCACCCGCACTCCATCACGCCGATCTACGACGAGCTGTACTCCGAGTACCGGCGCCTCTTCCGTGCGCTGCCCGGCGACCGCTCGGGCGAGGAGGACCTGGCGTTCACCGGCTTCGCGGTCCGCGACGGCTACCCCCTGCTCGGTGAGCAGCGTCCGCACCCGCCCCAGCACCAGGCCTTCCACACCCTCGCAGGCCAGATGCCGGGCCTCCCGCAGTTCCTGTCGTCCCAACCGCACGGCACGGGCTTTGCCTCCGGCCACAACGGCGGCCACCACAGCGGGCACACGGGCAGCCACCAGCACAGCCACCACAGCCACACCGGCAGCCACCACCACGCCGGGCACCACACCGGAACCCACACCGGGCACCACCCCGGAGCCCATGCAGCCCACGCGACCCACCCCAACCCCGCCGCCACCAGCAACGGCCTCGGCCACACCGCCCCACCCCCCACTCCCGCCCCCACCTCCAACCCCAACCCCGCCCCAAACTCGGTCCAACTCGCCGGCACACCACCCCAGTTCACCAACGGCCAAGGCTGGATCGCGGCCGGCTACCTCGGCCCGCTCCCGCACCCGGTGTCCGTACCCGCGCCCGCACCGCCCGCGCCACCCGCACCATCCCCGGTGATGGGTACCGTCACCGGGCTCGCCACCACCCCGTCCACCGGCGGCCGCCACCGCCAGATGCTCTCCCTCCCCCCGGGCCGCAACGGCGATCACCACTGACACACCGCCCCACCGGCGCACAGAAACGCCGAAAGGCCCCGCCACCACCGTGACGAGGCCCTCCAGCCGTAGGTCCGTCGCCCGACTACGACGACGTACTACCGGACGTACTTACTGCTGCTACTACTTCCTCTTGCGCTTCTCCCGGACCCGCACCGAGATCGAGATCGGCGTCCCGACGAAGCCGAACTCCTCACGCAGCCGGCGCTCGATGAAGCGCCGGTAGCCGGCCTCCAGGAAGCCCGAGGCGAAGAGCACGAAGCGCGGCGGACGGATGCCCGCCTGGGTGCCGAACAGGATGCGCGGCTGCTTGCCGCCCCGGATCGGGTGCGGGTGGGCGGCCACCAGCTCGCCGAGGAAGGCGTTCAGGCGCGCGGTCGGGATGCGGGTCTCCCAGCCCTCCAGCGCGGTCTCGATCGCCGGGACGAGCTTCTCCATGTGCCGGCCGGTCTTGGCCGAGACGTTGACCCGCGGGGCCCACTGCACCTGGACGAGGTCGCGCTCGATCTCGCGCTCCAGGTAGAAGCGGCGCTCCTCGTCCATCTGGTCCCACTTGTTGTAGGCGACGACGACGGCACGCCCGGCCTCGACGGCCATCGAGATGATCCGGGTGTCCTGCTCGGCGAGGGTCTCGCTGGCGTCGATCAGGACGACCGCGACCTCGGCCTTCTCCAGCGCGGAGGAGGTGCGCAGCGAGGCGTAGAAGTCGGCGCCGGCGGTCAGGTGGACCCGGCGGCGGATACCGGCGGTGTCCACGAACTTCCAGGTCTTGCCGCCGAGTTCGATCATCTCGTCGACCGGGTCGCGGGTGGTGCCGGCCACCTCGTTGACGACGACGCGCTCCTCGCCGGCGACCTTGTTCAGCAGGCTGGACTTGCCGACGTTCGGTCGGCCGATCAGCGCGATGCGGCGGGGGCCGCCGGGGGCGCCGTCGCCGAAGGTCTGCGGCGGGGCCTCGGGCAGCGCGGCCATGACGGCGTCGAGCAGGTCGCCGGAGCCGCGGCCGTGCAGGGCGGAGACCGGGTACGGCTCGCCCAGGCCGAGCGACCACAGGTAGGCGGCTTCGGCCTCGGTGGACGGGCCGTCGACCTTGTTGGCGCACAGGACGGTCGGCTTGCCCGCCCGGCGGATGATCTTGATCAGGGCCTCGTCGGTGTCGGTGGCGCCGACCTTGGCGTCCACGACGAACAGCACCGCGTCGGCCTGCTCGATGCCCAGCTCGGCCTGGGCGGCCACCATGGCATCGATGCCGAGGACGTCGATCTCCCAGCCGCCGGTGTCGACCACCTTGAAGCGGCGGCCGTTCCAGGTGGCCTCGTAGGTCACCCGGTCACGGGTGACGCCCGGCTTGTCCTCGACGACGGCCTCGCGGCGGCCGATGATGCGGTTCACCAGGGTCGACTTGCCGACGTTCGGGCGGCCGACCACCGCCAGCACCGGCAGTGGGGCGTACTCGGCGCCGTCGAAACCGTCGACGGCGTCCATGTCGAAGCCCTCTTCGGCGGCAAGGGCCATGAACTCGGCGTAGTCGGCGGCGTCCAGCCCACCGTGATCGGCGGCGGAGTGCTCTGCGGTCATGTTCGTCTGTTCCGTTTCCCGGCCCGGCCCTTCCCAGGGGCGTGCCGTGCGTACCTGCCCCGTTCGGGGCAGCGCGATGGTTGTCTCCGCGGCGCCTTGGCGGCCCGCGGTTCACTCAGTGGCCGGACCGACGGCAGTCGGACCGGCAGTACTTCACACCGACAGTGCTTCCCGCCGACAGCGGTTCAAGCCGACAGCGGTCGGACCGGCAAGGGTCAGACCGAGGACAGCCCGGCCCGCTCCTCCACCAGCGCGGCGATCCGGTCGATCACCTGCTCCAGGGTGAGGTCGCTGGTGTCCACCAGGACCGCGTCCGTGGCCTGGGCCAGCGGGGCCGTCTCCCGGGAGGAGTCGGCGGCGTCCCGGCGGGCGAGATCGGCGGCCATCGCGGTGATGGTCGCCTCGTCCACGCCCTTGGCGCGCAGCTCGGCCGCACGACGCGCGGCCCGGGCCCCCTCGGACGCGGTCAGGAAGACCTTGACGGTGGCGTCCGGGAAGACCACGGTCCCCATGTCCCGGCCCTCGGCGACGATGCCCCGCTCGGCGACCTCGGCGCAGCCGCGCTGCAGCTCCACCAGCCGGGCCCGCACCGCCGGCACCGCAGCCACGGCGCTGACCTGCGCCGTTACCTCGGGGCCGCGGATCGGGCCGGAGACGTCCTGGCCGTCCACCGTGATGGTGGGGCCGTCGGCGTCCGTGCCCGACACGATCACCGGCTTGCCGCACGCGACGGCAACCGTCTCCGGGTCGTTGACGTCGACCTCGTTGGCCAGCATCCACCAGGTCATCGCCCGGTACATGGCGCCGGTGTCCAGGAAGCTCAGGCCCAGCCGGGCGGCGACCGCCCGCGAGACGGTCGACTTGCCGGAGCCGGAGGGTCCGTCGATGGCGACGACGACCGGGGCGTGCGCTCGGTCGGCAGTGTCCACGGGGGCGAACCTCTCT
This sequence comes from Kitasatospora sp. NPDC034035, assembly GCF_055575755.1. Lineage (NCBI taxonomy): Bacteria > Bacillati > Actinomycetota > Actinomycetes > Kitasatosporales > Streptomycetaceae > Kitasatospora > Kitasatospora sp. NPDC034035. The sequence goes on from NZ_JBVISA010000029.1 coordinate 77,753, forward strand.
CTGAGCATGGGCGCCGAAGCCTGCACAGGCGGACGGCCGGGGATTGTCTCCCTCAAGGTTAATGGACCGCCGCCGTGACGAACTCCGCCGCCCGCCCCACCCCTGCCGGCAGAGCCCCTCAGAGCCCCGGAAAACCCCCGAAGCCCCGAGCCCCCGAGCCCCGGAAATCCCCCGAGCCTCCGAGCCCGGGAACACCCCGGAGCCCCCGGGGCCCCCGGAACCTCAGTCCCGCACGCTCCACCCGCTCGCCCGCAGGGCCTTCACCAGCCGCTTGACCGCCGTCGGCGCCACCGACAGCTGGACGAAGCCGACCTGCTGCCCGGTCGAGTGCTCGATGTCGACGTCCTCGATGTTGACCCCGGCGTCGCCGACCTCCCCGAACAGTCGGCCCAGCTCGCCCGGCTGGTCGCCGAGGACGACCGCGACGGTCTCGTACCGGGTGGGCGGCGCGCCGTGCTTACCGGGGATCCGGGCCTGGCCGGTGTTGCCGCGGCGCATGACCGCCTGGATCCCGGCCGCGCCCGCCCGCCGCTCGCCCTCCTCGGCGGCTTCCATGGCGCGCAGCGCGGTGACGGTCTCGCCGAGGTCGAGGGCGACCGCGTCCAGGATGTCGGCGACCGCGCCCGCGTTGGCGGAGAGGATGTCGACCCACATGCCGGGGTTGGAGGCGGCGATCCTGGTGACGTCGCGCACGCCCTGGCCGGAGAGCCTTATGGCGGTCTCGTCGGCGTTCTCCAGCTGGGCCGCGACCAGCGAGGACACCAGCTGCGGGGCGTGGGAGACCAGGGCGACGGCGCGGTCGTGCTCGGCGGCGTCCATCACGATGGGCATCGCACCGCAGAGCGCGACCAGCTCCAGCGCGGCGTTGAGCGTCTCGGTGTCGGTGTCGGCGGTCGGGGTGAGCACCCAGGGGCGGCCCTCGAAGATGTCGGCACGGGCGGCCAGCGGGCCGGAGCGTTCGCGGCCGGCCATCGGGTGGCTGCCGATGTAGTGGACGGTGTCGCACCCGAGCGCGGCGACCTCGCTGCCGGGGCCGGCCTTCACGCTGGCGACGTCGGTGTACCAGTGCGCCAGGTTGCGGCGCTGGCAGTCGGCGAGGACCTTGCCGACCAGTGCGGGCGGGACTGCGATGATCGCCAGGTCCACCGGGCCGTCGACCGGTTCGGTGGTGCCCGCGCCGAGCGACTCGGCGGTGCGGGCGGCGTCCGGGTCGGCGTCCTCCAGATGGACGGTCAGGCCTCGAGCGGTCAGGGCGAGCGCGGCGGAGGTGCCGATCAGTCCGGTGCCGACGACGACGGCAGTGCGCATGGCGGGTCGCTCTCCTCATCACGATTCTCGACAGGTGCCGGGACCGTCCGGGAGCACCCGCGCCCCATCCTCCCTCATCGGCCGCGCCGAAGTCCTCACCTGCCACCCGGCAACCACGCGGGCAGTTCCCGGCAGCTCCCGGCACCGGCAACCGCGACGATCCCGCCCCCGTCCCATCCAGTGCACGCGCCGCGCCCGGAAATCCGGCGACGCCCGTACCGAAGCCGGGCAGACTGGCCGCCCGGGGAAGGCCCGGACGAGCAGCCGGGCGGATGAACGAGCGAGCGCACGTACGGGCAAGCGGGCAAGCGCGGAACCCGCGTGACACGACGAGCGGCACGCGGCAGGCAACACGCGAACGAAGGGGTTGCGCATGGACGATCAACACAGCAGTCGGACCGGGCAGACCAAACCGCCGGCCGTACCGGCCCATCCGTCGGTCCTGGACTCCGTGGTGGTGTACGCGGAGGGCGCGGTGTGCCGCCGCCGGGCGACCGTCCCGGTTCCGCGCGGCGGGCGGCTGCGCCTGACCGGCCTGCCGACGTCCCTGGACGGCCGTTCGCTGCGTGCCCGGGTGCTCGCCGGACCGGCCGGCACGGCGGTCACCGAGGCCCGGCTGGAGCGGCAGGCCGAACTCCGCAGGCCGGGCGAACTCTCCGAACTGCAACGGGAGTTGGACGAGGCCACCGAGCACCGCAGCGTGCTCACCGAGCGCCGCCGGCTGGTCCTCGCCACCATCGCCGACACCGCCGCCCTGCGCGCCGTACCGCCGCAGCACCGGCCCGAGGAGCCGCTGCGCCGGACGCCCGCCGACGCCTGGCTGGAGCTCGCCGACTTCGTCGACGAGCGGCTGGCCGCCCTCCAGGAGCGCGCCGAGGAGCTCAACCGGGAGATCGAACTCGCCGACCACAAGCTCGACTTGGCAGCCGACCGGCTGGAGCGGGCGTCCACCGCCGACCGGGCCGAGCCGGTCGCGACCGCCGCCACCGTCCTGCTCACCCTGACCACGAGCAGCACCACGAGCAGCACCACGGACAGCACCACCGCCGAGGGCAACACCGGCAGCACCACCACCGAGGACGCCACGGACAGCACCACCGCGACCCTCGACCTCGAGCTGGAGTACGGCGTCCCCGCCGCCCGCTGGGTGCCCACCTACCGCCTGTCCCACCGGAGCGGCTCCGACGCCGGCCGCCTCGTCCTGCGCGCCGGCGTCGCCCAGCGCACCGGCGAGGACTGGACGGGCGTGCGCCTCGCCCTCTCCACCGCCGACCTCGACCGCCGCACCGACCTGCCCCGGCTCGCCTCACTGCGGATCGGCCGCAGCCAACCCGCCCCGCCGCCCTCCGGCTGGCGCGAGCCCCCGGCCGGCCTGTCCGACCTGTTCACCGGCTACGACGCGGCCGACGCCCAGGCCCCGCGCGGACAGGCCCGCCGCGAGGACCGCCGCAAGGCCGCGGTGCCGCCTCCGGTCCCGCCCGGGGCCGCCCGTCTCGCCGGCCCCGGGTCGTTCGCCCCCCGGCTGGGCGGGGCCCGCCCGTCCGGCCCCCGTCCGGAGGCCCTCGCCGGGGCGGAGGGCGCCCCACCCGGGCCCTCCGGCCCGTACGGCGGCGGCAGCGGCAGCGGCGGCGGCACCCTGAGCGCCGACGAGCCGACGCCCGCGCTCCCGCCCGCCCCGGGCGGCTTCGCCGGCTACGGCGGCCCGCCGCCGCCCGTCCCCGCCGCCTTCGCTCCCGCCGCCTCGGTCCCCGCCGCCGCCCCGCTCCCGCAGGCCCCGGGCGGGCGCGCGCCGGAGGCGGCCCGCCGCTCCCGCCGGAGCCGCCTCGCCGTCCCGCCCCCGGCCACCGGCTTCGCCCCGGACACCACCCTGCTCGACTATCCGGACCTCGTCCTGGCCGGCCCCGACGAGGCCACCGCCCGGCGCGGCGCCCTGCACCCCCGCCCCGAGCGGGTCGAGCGCGAGGAACTGGACCGGACGCTGCCCGGCGGCAACCCGGGCGAGCAGATCCGCCGCCTCGCCCTCCCCCGCCACGCCGTCCCGCCCCGCAAGTCGGCCGGCTCCTTCGATCACCGCTTCGACGCCGCCGCCCCGGCCGACATCCCGTCCGACGGCACCTGGCACACCGTCACCGTGGACGAGATCCCGCTCACCGTCCGCCCCGAGTACGTCACCGTCCCCGCCGTCGAGGAGAAGGTGTACGCGACCCTGGTACTCGCCAACCGCACCGACCGCGCCGTCCTGGCCGGCCCGGTCGAGGTCACCGTGGACGACGAGTACCTGCTCACGGCCGCCCTGCCTACCCTGGCGCCCGGCGGCATGCGTCGCCTGGGCATCGGTGTCAGCGAGAGCATCGAGGTGGCGCGCCGCACCGAGCTGCGCGAGTCCACCACGGGCATGCTGAAGGGCAACAGCACGGTCCTCGACCACCGGGTGCACATCCGGCTGGCGAACCGGCTCGGCCGCGCCGTCACGGTGGAGGTCCGTGAGCGCGTGCCGGTCACCTCCGATGCCGAGATCCGGATCGAGGAGCGGGCCGACTGGCAGGCTCCGACCGTCTCCACGCCGGAGTGCCCGCCCAGCACCAGGCTCTGGCGGGTCGATCTGCCGCCGGGTGGCAGCACCGAGCTGGACGGCGGCTACCTGATCAAGATCCCGGCCGGAAAGGCCATCGTCGGCGGAAACCGGAGGAACTGATCATGACCGGAGAAACGACCGGGGAAACGACCGGAGCCCTGCCCGGACACACGACCGGAGAAGCAACCGGGCAAGCGACCGGACAAGCGACCGGAGCCACGCCCGGAGCGACGAAGCCCCTCCCCGTCACGGCCGTCACCTGCCTGGAGGACCGCAGCCAGGTCGAGCGGTCGACGACGGTCGCCCTCGCCGCGGGCGTCCAGCGGCTGCGTCTCGGCCCGCTCACCGCCCTCGCCGTCGACCGCACCCTGCGCGCCGAGTCCACCACGCCCGGCGTCCGCGTGCTGGACGCCCGGCTGGTCCGCACCTGGTCCCCGCGCGCCCCGCTGCCGCCCGGCCCGGACGACTCCGACCTGCGCCACCGGCTGCACCGGCTGGACACCGAGAGCCGCCTGGCCGACCAGACCCGGGCCCGGCTGGAGGCCCGGCTGGCCCTGCTCGCCCAGCTCTCCGCCGACCTGCTGCGCGAGATCGGCGAGGGCGCCGGTGTCGGCGAGCTCGAACGCACCCGCTGGTCCCGCGAGCTGGACCGGGTGGACGCCGAGCGCGAGCGCTACGGCGAGGAGCTGCGCGCCGTCCACTCCCGGCTGCGCCGCCTGGAGCAGGAGCGTTCGCAGGCCCTGACCGCCCTGGACGAGGCCGAGGAGGACCCGGCCGAGCTGGTCGCCCACCTGGACCTGACGGTCGAGGCGGCGCAGCCAGGCCCGGCCGGGCTGACCGTCTCCCACCTGGTGCCCTGCGCGCTCTGGCGCCCGTCGTACCGCGCGACCCTGGACGGGGGCGGGCTGCGCCTGGAGTCGGAGGCGGTGGTCTGGCAGCGCACCGGCGAGGACTGGACGAACGCCCGGCTCACCTTCTCCACCGCCCGATCCGCCCTCGCCACCGACCCGCCGGCCGTCGCCGAGGACGTCCTGATGCTGCGCGAGCGAACCGACGAGGAGCGCCGCACGGTCGAGGTCGAGCTTCGCGAGGAGGCGATCAGCGAGCTCGGGCCGACCTCCGAGGTCCCGGGTGTGGACGACGGCGGCGAGGTCCGGGTGCTGCCGGCGCCGGCCCCCGCGACCGTGCCCTCCGACGGCCGGGCGCACCGGGTGCCGCTCGGCGCCTTCACCGGCCCGGCGAGCAGCGAGTACGCCTGCGCCCCGGAGCTGTCCCCGCTGGTCACCCAGGTGGTCCGGTTCCGCAACGCGGCCGGGCATCCGCTGCTGGCCGGCCCGGTCGAGCTGGTCCGCGGCAGCGGCTTCACCGGCCGGGGCGAGTTGCGCTTCACCGCCACCGGCGCCGACGCCGAGCTCTCCTTCGGCAGTTCGGACGGCTACCGGGTGGTCCGCGAGACCGAGGAGCGCCAGGCCACCGCGGGCCTCACCGGCCGCCAGACCACCACCCGCACGGTGCGGCTGCGCCTGTCCCGCTTCTCCGGCCCGGAGGAGCGCGACGAGCGGATCGTCACGGTGCGCGAGCGGGTGCCGGTCTCCGAGGTGTCGGCGGTCGAGGTCCGGCTGCGCAAGGAGGAGTGCGCTCCGGCTCCGGACGCGTTCGACGCCGAGGGCATCGTCCGCTGGGACGTCCCACTCGGCCCGGGCGCCCGCCGCACCCTCACCCTGGTGTACGAGATCACCGCCTCCGCCAAGGTGGCCGGACTCTGACCGCCGCCCGGCGGGTACTCCGACCACCGTCCGGCGGGTGACGGCCGCTCAGGAACAAACCCGGAGACAACGGGTAGAAAAGGAAACATGATCCTCCACCTCGCACCCCTGGACGACTGGCTGGCCGACCCCGGCCGCCCGTACGCCACCGCTTCGCTGCTCACCGACGGGTTCATCCACTGCTCGGCGGACGAGCAGACGGCGCTCGCGGTGGCCAACGCCTTCTTCGCCGACACCCCCGACCCGCTGATGGTGCTGCTGATCGACGAATCGCTGGTGGAACCGATGGTCAAGTGGGAGGCCCCGCACGGCGCCCCACCTCCCGGGGCCACCCCCGACGTGCTCTTCCCGCACATCTACGGGCGGCTGAACCGCACCGCCGTGGTCGGTCTGGAGAAGATCGAACGGGGCCCGGACGGCCGCTGGGCCTCCCTCACCCCCTGGAGCTGAACCTCGAGCTGAACCCCGGGCTGAACCCGAAGCCGAACCCCGGAGCCGAGCTCACAGCCACCCCCGCTCCCGGGCCGCCATGCCGGCCTGGAAGCGGGTGGTGGCGCCCAGCGAGCGCATCAGGCTCTGCAGCCGGCGCTGGGTGGTCCGGGCGCTCCAGCCGAGCGAGCGGGCGATCGACTCGTCGGTGAGTCCGGCGGCCAGCAGGCCCAGCAGTTTGCGGTGGTCGGCCTCCGGCTCCAGCGACGCGTCCGTGGTGCCGATCGCGGCCTGTAGTCGGACGGCCCGCTCCCACTCCGCCTCGAACAACGTGTCCAGGGCCTGGAGCAGCGCCGAGGGGTGGATCACGTACGCGGCGTCCAGCACGCTGTCGCCGACGCTGATCGGGATGATCGCCATCCGGTCGTCCGAGATGATCATCTTCATCGGCAGCGTCGGCCGGACCCGAGCCTCCTCGCCGTCCGCGACCCCGATCAGGATGTTCTTCTCCAGCCGACCGGGCCAGGCCACCGCCTCCCGGTCGTAGATCGTCCGGAACTTCACGCCCTCGCGCAGCCGTCGCCGCTGCAGCGGCATCGGCGCCACCGGGTCCTGGATGTACGGCGGGCGGTCGAAGCCGCGCACCTGGTACTGGCTGGTGTCGGTGATGTGCTCCAGCCGCTGGGCGATCGCCTCGCCGCCGGTCAGCACCTCCACCGAGTGCGCCGGGTCGGTGTAGCGCGAAGCCTCCCGGAAGGCGTCCATCAGCCGGTGCATCTCGGCCCTGGCCTGCCGCAGTTCGGATTCGCGGTGGCCGATCAGGGTGCCGATCGCGACGTCCGGCGCGACCGCCAGGTAGCGCTGCCGGTCCACCGGCGCCCGGGTGGCCATGCCCTGCTGCGCCAGCCGGTCCAGGGCGCGCACGCCCTGCTGGAGCGTCAGGCCGCAGCCCTGCGCCAGTTCCTCCGCGGTGGACTGCGGATTGGCCACCAGCGCCGCGTACACCTGCCCGTCCGGCTCGGGCAGTCCCAGTGTGCCGAGGGCCCGTCCGCTGACCCGCCCCAGTGGTGCATCGGACACGACGCCGTCTCCCCCTGTTCGCCCTGATCCGCCCCACCGGTGCCCGTGCCGGCGCAAATCTGCCACGCGACGCGGTGGTGGCCCGGCGGCCATCCTCGGCTACGGATCATGACGCTGACAAGGCCGTGACCAGCGGTTGCGTCCCGGCTCACACGACCCGCACACGCCCCACACCCCACAGGGCCCGCACACGCCGCACCGCCCGCCACCCCCGTACAGCCCGCCCCACCCAGCCTTGGCGGCCCGCACCGCCCGCACGGCAAAGGGCCCCCGGCCGCAGCACGGCGACCGGGGGCCCTCAGGGGCGGGCGAACGCGACGGCCTACAGGCCGACCTCGCGCATCAGCTGGCCGACCTCCGGGTTGGTCAGGCGGCGCAGCCAGCCCGACTTCTGGTCGCCCAGGGCGATCGGGCCGAAGTGCGTGCGCACCAGCTTCTCGACCGGGAAGCCGGCCTCGGCCAGCATCCGGCGGACGATGTGCTTGCGACCCTCGTGCAGGGTCACCTCGACCAGGTAGTTCTTGCCGACGTTGGAGATCACCTTGAAGCTGTCGGCGCGCGCGTAGCCGTCCTCCAGCTCCACGCCCTTGGCCAGCTGCTTGCCCAGGTCGCGCGGGATCGGGCCCTGGATGGCGGCCAGGTAGGTCTTGGTCACGCCGTACCGCGGGTGGGTGAGACGGTGGGCCAGCTCGCCGTGGTTGGTGAGCAGGATGATGCCCTCGGTCTCGGTGTCCAGGCGGCCGACGTGGAACAGCCGGGTCTCCCGGTTGGTCACGTAGTCGCCCAGGCACTGGCGCCCGTCCGGGTCCTCCATGGTGGAGACCACGCCGGCCGGCTTGTTCAGCGCGAAGAACAGGTAGGACTGGGTGGCGACGGTCAGGCCGTCCACCTTGATCTCGTCGTTCTGCGGGTCGACCCGCTTGCCCTGCTCGGTGACGCGCTTGCCGTTGACCTCGACCCGGCCCTGCTCGATCAGCTCCTCGCAGGCGCGCCGGCTGCCGATGCCGGCCCGGGCCAGCACCTTCTGCAGGCGCTCGCCCTCGGGCTCGCCGAAGGTCTTGGGCAGCTTGACGGCCGGCTTGTCGTGCCGGGCGAGGACGGCGTCCTCGATCTTGGCCTGCAGCTCGCGCGAGCGCTGCGGCTGACGGCGCGGGTCACCCGGGGCGCCCTGGCCCTCACGGCGCGGACGCGGGGCCGGGCCGGGGCGCCGGCCGGCGAAGCCGCCGCGGGCGGGGGTGGCATTGGGGCCGCCGCCGAACTCGGGGCGGTCGTACTTGCGCTCCTCGGGCCGCAGCGGACGGTCCGGGAAGCGGCGGTCGTCACGCCGGTCGTCGCGTCGGTCGTCCCGACGGCCGTCCCGTCCGTACGAGCCGGAGCCGCCGCGCGAGCCCGAAGCCGAACCCGAACCCGAGCCGCCACGGCCGCCGCCGCCCCCGTAGGAGCCACCGCCGTACGAACCCCCGCGCGCGCCGCCCGAGCCGCCGCGGCCACCACCGCTGCCGCCGCCGTAGGAGGAGGAGCCCCCGCCCCGGCCCCCGCCCTGTCCGCCGCGACCGCTCCCGCCGCCGCTGCTGTTCCTGCCGTTGCCACTGCTACGCATCAAAGTGTCCGTACGTCGTTCCGTCTGGGATGTGCGGTCGTTTCGGCCGACCTCACCGCCCCCTACCGATCGGGCCCGGCCCGACCGGCCTCGCCACTGCCGTCCGCGGACTGCGCGGCGGCGACCGCCTCCGCGATCATCGTGCCCTCCAGGGACTCCGCTTCCACGTCGTCGACCTCGGGCAGGAAGGGAGCAAGCTCCGGCAGCTCATCCACGCCGCGGAGCCCCATCCGTTCCAGGAAGTAGTTCGTCGTCCGATACAGGATCGCACCTGTTTCGGGCTCGGATCCGGCCTCTTCCACCAGTCCTCGCTGTACCAGGGTACGCATCACGCCGTCACAGTTCACACCGCGGACGGCGGAAACCCGCGATCTGGACACCGGCTGCCGGTAGGCGACCACCGCCAGAGTCTCCAGCGCCGCCTGGGTGAGCCGGGCCTGCTGGCCGTCCAGGAGGAAGCGATCGACGGCCGCGGAGCAGGTCTCCCGCGTGTAGAACCGCCAGCCACCGGCCACCAGCCGCAGGTCGAAACCGCGGCCCTGGGCGGTGTAGGAGGCGGACAGCTCGCGCAGCGCCGCCGCCACCTCGGCCCGGGGCCGCTCCAGCACCCCGGCCAGCCGCTCCTCCGCCACCGGCTCGTCGACGACCATCAGGACCGCCTCCAGCTCGGCCCGCAGCCCGGGGCCGGCGGGCTCCCCCGGGTCGGCCGACAGCCCGGGGCCGACCGGCTCCTCGACACCGGAAGTCGACGGAGCCGACTTCTGGTGTACCACCCGGGCGTCCGGATCCACCGGATCCACGGGGCCCACCGGCTCCACGGGGTCCGGCAGCAGCGCGAAGGCCGGCTCCAGCCACTCCTCGACCCGCGGCTGCCCCCGCAGCCCCAGCGGGCGCCGCACCGGCCGCCCGCCCTCGTTCCCGCCGCTCATCGCCGCTCGTCCTCCTCCGCCTCGCCCGAGGCCTCTCCTCCGGCCTCGCCCGCAGCCTCGCCCGCCGGCCGGTCGAACTCGTCCGTCACCTCGACCACGCCCCGGCCCTCCTCGGCCACCCAGCGCACCCGCAGTTCGCCGAGCGCATCCGGCTGCTCGAAGGCGAGCACCCGCTCCCGGTACAGCTCCAGCAACGCCAGGAAGCGGGCGACCACGACCAGGGTGTCCGGCGCGTCCTCCACCAGCCGCTGGAACGACGCCTCGCCCAGCGCTGTGAGCAGCCCGACCACCAGCCCGGCCTGCTCCCGCACGCTGACCGGCGGGGTGTGGATGTGGTCCACGTACACGACCGGCTTCGGCCTGGGCTCCATCGCCTTGGCCGCCAGCTCGGCGAGCCGCTGCGGACCGATGGTGATCACCACCTCCGGCAGCAGCTCCGCGTGCCGGGGCTCCAGCCCGACGGCCCGCGGGCGCCGCCGCAGCTCGGCGGCCCAACGCTCGCCGAACAGCGCCGCCGCCCGCTTGTACGCCCGGTACTGCAGCAGCCGTGCGAACAGCAGGTCACGGGCCTCCAGCAGAGCCAGGTCCTCCTCGTTCTCGACCTCCGCCGCGGGCAGCAGCCGGGCGGCCTTGAGGTCGAGAAGCGTGGCGGCCACCACCAGGAACTCGGTCGCCGCGTCCAGGTCCCAGTCCGGCCCCATCGCCCGGATGTGCGCCATGAACTCGTCCGTGACGGTGGCCAGCGCCACCTCGGTGACGTCCATCTTGTGCTTGGCGATCAGGCTGAGCAGCAGGTCGAAGGGGCCCTCGAAGTTGTCCAGTCGCACCCGGAACCCGCCCCGCGACCCGTCCTCGGTCGCGCTCACGGCGGTTTCAGCTGGTTCGGCGGTGCTCGGCATGACGGTCCATCTTCACCCGTCCTCGGCCCCCGTCCCGCCCCGGGCCCCCCGACACGCCGCCCGACGGCCCCGCCCGCGACTCTCAGCCCCGCACACAGGCCCTCGCAGCCCACCGGACCCGCAGGGGGCCCGCGCCCCCGGAAAAGGCCCTCCAGCGCCCGTCCCAGACCCCGTCGGCCGCCGAGACCAACCATTGGCCCCATACCGGCGGACATCGCCCCCGAGGCAAGCGGCCTCATGAGCCCGACTCATGACCCTCGGCGCCGAACCAGGGCCGCACCCCACGAGCCCGGCTCATGACCCATGAATGCCCGACCAGGAACCCCACGCCCGAGGCAACAACCCCATGAGCTCGACTCATGGCTCTCAGTCCGAGACAAGCGACCTCATGAGCGCGACTCATGCCCCTCGGCGCCGGACCACGGCCCGCGACCCCGGGCAACGACCCATGAGCCCGACTCATGACCCTCAGCGCCGGACCAAGAACGGCCACGCTCGAGGCAGCAGCCCCATGAGCCCGCTTCACAGCCCTTGGCGCCCAACCGCCCACCGACGGGCCTCCGGCGCCGCGCCGGGCCGATGGCCCCTCGACGCCCTGCGGCGGCCCTGCCGGACCCACCGTGCCGCCCTCCGGACCCACCATGCCGCCCTGCCGGGCCTGCCCCGGGCCTGCGGGCCCGCCCTGCCGCGCCCTACCGTCCGCGCAGGCGCCGGACCAGGATGGAGGCCTCGCCGCGCTGCTCCAGGTCCGCCAGGACGACCGCGATGGCCTCCCGGACGATCCGTCCACGGTCCACGGCCAGGCCATGCTCGCCGCGCAGCACCAGCCGGGCGTGCTCCAGGTCCATGAGCTCCTCGGCGGACACGTACACGGTGATCTTCTCGTCGTGCCGTTCACGCCCGCTGGGCCGACGCGGCGCGCGGCCGCGCGGCCGGGCGCGCCCGGCGGCGCCGGCCTGCTCCTCGGCGGCACCCGCGTGCGTCCAGGCCGCCGGGGCGGCGGCGCCTCGGCCGCCGGGCACGGTCTTCCCGGCCGCCGGGGCACCCGACACGGCCTGGGACCCGCCCGGCCGCTGGACGGGCGGCTGCGCGGGCGCCGGCACGGCGGCGGACGACTGCTGCTCCGGCGTCAGCCGCCGGTCACCCTGGGAGCCCTGAGACCCCTGGGGGCCCTGCGCCCCCGGGGAGCCTTGGGCGTTCTGGGCGGACTCGGCGCCCTCGGCGCCGTCCGGGCCGTTGACGGTCCGCGCGGTCTCCGGTCTGGATGCCTCGGCGGCCGAACGCGACGCGAGGGACGGCGACAGCGCCATCCCTCCCGTGGTCCGGAACAGCTCGTCGGCACCCGGGAGACTCACTCGGCGGGGCGGCACCGGTCGAGCACCTCCCTGGCGAGCTGGCGGTAGGCGGCGGCCCCGACCGAGTTGGTGGCGTACGTGGTGATGGGCTCGCCGGCGACGGTGGTCTCCGGGAAGCGCACGGTCCGCCCGATGACGGTGTGGAAGACGTGCTCGCCGAACGCCTCGACGACCCGCGCCAGCACCTCACGGCTGTGCACGGTGCGCGAGTCGTACATGGTCGCGAGGATGCCGTCGAGGCGCAGCTCGGGGTTGAGCCGCTCGCACACCTTCTCGATGGTCTCGGTCAGCAGCGCGACACCGCGCAGCGCGAAGAACTCGCACTCCAGCGGGACGATCACGCTGTGAGCGGCCGTCAGCGCATTGACCGTCAGCAGGCCCAGCGAGGGCTGGCAGTCGATGATGACGTAGTCGTAGTCGGGCAGCAGCGGCTTCAGGGCGCGGGCCAGCGCGGACTCCCGGGCCACCTCGCTGACCAGCTGCACCTCGGCGGCGGAGAGGTCGATGTTGGACGGCAGCAGGTCCATGCCCGGGACCGCGGTCTTCAGCAGCACCTCATCGGCCGTCAGGCCCCGCTCCATGAGCAGGTTGTAGACGGTGACGTCCAGTTCCATCGGGTTGACGCCGAGGCCGACCGAGAGCGCGCCCTGCGGGTCGAAGTCGACGAGCAGCACCCGGCGGCCGTATTCGGCCAGCGCCGCGCCCAGGTTGATGGTCGACGTGGTCTTGCCGACGCCGCCCTTCTGGTTGCACATGGCGATGATCTGGGCGGGGCCGTGCTCGGCGACCGGCGCGGGGATCGGGAAGTACGGCAGCGGCCGGCCGGTGGGGCCGACCCGCTCGCGGCGCTGGCGCGCGGCGTCGGGGGCCAGCGTGGCGGCGTACTCCGGGTCTGGCTCGTATTCGGCGTCCGGATCGTCGTAGGCGCCGTAGGCGAACTCGCCGTAGGCCAGGCCGTAGGCCGCCAAGTCGGCGTCGTGATCGGTCACCGTGGTCACCTGCGCTGTGTTCTGGCGTGCTTCGAAGGTGCGGAGTGCGACCGAGCCGACCTCGGCCGAACCCACGGAGGGCTGCCGGGCCCCGGGCTCCACACTCGGCTGGCCGGCGGTGTGCTCCGCCAGTCCTGGCTGACCACCCCCGGGAGCAATTGTCGACTCATTCACAAGTCGTCTTACCTCCTTGGGCATCCCGGACTCTATGTCGATTCGTCAGCGTGGCAGCATGCCGACGGTTTGCGACTCTAGGCCGTTCAAGGCGTTCGCAGCAACACAATCCACGGTAGTGGGCAGGATGTGTCGACTATCAGGCGGGCTGCTGTCAAGGGATGAGTGGGTCAATGACCCCGACGTTTCTGCGGGCGGGTGACATGACCGACGGAAATTGACGACAGAGCGACCTACCTGCTCCACCCACCGTTCACGGGCACGGCGAAGCCCCCGACCCGAAGTGATCGGGTCGGGGGCGAACGACCGCCGTGCGGTCAGGCGGTTCAGGCGAGCACGCTCTCCAGGGTGACCGACTCCAGGCCGAAGGCCTCGGCCACGGCCGGGAAGGTGATCTGGCCCTCGTGCACGTTCAGGCCCTTGGCGAGCGCCGGGTCGCGGCGCAGCGCCTCCTTCCAACCGCGGTTCGCCAGCTCGATGACGTACGGCAGCGTGGCGTTGGTCAGCGCGTAGGTGGAGGTGTTCGGGACGGCGCCCGGCATGTTGGCCACGCAGTAGAAGACCGAGTTGTGGACCTGGAAGGTCGGGTCGTCGTGCGTGGTCGCGTGCGAGTCCTCGAAGCAGCCGCCCTGGTCGATGGCGATGTCGACGAGCACGGAGCCCGGCTTCATGCGGGAGACCAGCTCGTTGGTGACGAGCTTGGGGGCCTTGGCGCCGGGGATCAGCACGGCGCCGATGACCAGGTCGGCCTCGAGGACGGCCTTCTCCAGCTCGAACGAGTTGGACATGATGGCCTTGATCTTCGTGCCGAAGATGCGGTCGGCCTCGCGCAGCTTGTTGATGTCGCGGTCCAGCAGGGTCACGTCGTAACCCATGCCGATGGCGATGGTGGCCGCGTGCCAGCCGGAGACGCCACCGCCGACGACGACGGCCTTCGCCGGGTGGGTGCCGGGCACGCCGCCGGGGAGCACGCCGCGGCCGCCGGCCGGACGCATCAGGTGGTACGAGCCGACCTGCGGGGCCAGGCGGCCCGCGACCTCGGACATCGGGGCGAGCAGCGGCAGCGCGCCGTTGCCCAGCTGCACGGTCTCGTACGCGATGGCGGTGGTGCCCGAGGCGATCAGCGCGTCGGTGCCGGCCCGGTCGGCCGCCAGGTGCAGGTACGTGAAGACGGTCTGGCCCTTGCGCAGCCGGTGGTACTCGGAGGCGATGGGCTCCTTGACCTTCAGCAGCAGGTCGGCGGTGGCCCACACCTCGTCGGCGGTGGGGAGGATGGTGGCGCCGGCGGCCACGTACTCCTCGTTGGGGATCGAGGAGCCGAGACCGGCGTTGTCCTCGATGTAGACCTCGTGTCCGTTGCGGACCAGCTCATGCACGCCGGCGGGCGTGATGGCCACGCGGTACTCGTGGTTCTTGACCTCGCGGGGGATGCCGACCTTCACGGCTAAACACGTCCTCTTGCCATGGGGGTCCCGACCGGAGAAGTCCGGTGGGCTGCGCGCACGGGGGGAAGCCTCCGGGCAGCCCGGGGCGGGGATCGCTGCGCGACTAGGTCCGAGTGTAATGAAGCCCAGTCGGCGTGTCAGCCTTCCAAAGTGAATAAATTTCCCGCACACATTGGCAGGTTCGTAGGCTTCCCCTGCGACTTACCTACCAAAGACGTCGCAACCGGGCATCTTCGACAATACCTCTGAAACGCCCGTCACCACCCGGCGTCGACGCGTTCCCGCAGGTCCGCGAGGGCCGCCCCGACGGCTTCCCGGGCGCTGTCGTCGCCGATCCTGCGGAGCACCGCGAGGGCAGCCCGGTACTCGCGGTCCGCCTCGTCGAAGCGGCGCTGGGCGGTGTGTGCCTCGGCCACCCGGGCCAGCAGCCGGGCCTCGGCCGCGTGGTCCCCGAGCGCCTGCCGCAGGCCGAGCGCCCGCCCGTACCAGTCGGCGGCGCGCACCGCGTCGCCGAGCGCCCGGTGGCAGCCGGCTGCGCCCTCCAGGGCACGCGCGCAGAGCGGTTCGTCGTCGGCCGTCCGGGCGTGCTCCAGGGCGGCCCGGTAGTGCGCGGCGGCCTGCTCCCAGCGGCCCGCCGAGACCTGCAGGTCTCCCAGGTTGAGCAGCGCGGCCGCGGCCCGGCGGGGCCGGCCGTTGCGCTCGGCGACGGTCAGCACCAGCTCGTGCAGCCGGTAGAGGTCCACGGGGGCGGCGGCGCCGGTCAGCGGCAGCGACCGCAGCAGCGCGGTGACCAGCCGCCCGGCCGAGCCGTCCAGGTCGCCCTGGCCGATCGCGTCGGCCACCGCGCCGAGCAGCAGCTCCCGCTCGCCGAGCAGCCACGCGCGCGCGTGCTCGGCCGAGCGCAGCCGCAGCGCGGACGGCAGCGGCTCGGGGGCGGGGGCGCCCGCCGGGTCGAGCAGCGCGCGGGCCGACTCGGTGAGCCGGACCAGCCGCTCCAGCAGCCGGGCCCGGGCGAGTTCGGTCTCGGCGGGCCGGTCCTCCTGCTCGCGCAGCCGGACCAGCCGGGGGTAGAGCCGCCCGGGCACCCGGTAGCGCGGGGTGCCGTCGGCGGCCGGCGCCTCCTCGCCGAGCAGTTCCCGCTCGGCCAGCGCGGCCAGTGTCGTGGCCGCGTCCGGCACCGGACAGCCGACCAGGGCGGAGGCGGTGCGCGGGTCGGCGGTCTGCGCCGGGGCCAGGGTGAGGGTGCGCAGCATCCGTGCCTGGGCAGCCGGCAGCCCGCGGTACAGCAGGGTGAACGCGCCGAGCAGCGGGTCGTTGTCGGGGACGGGCACCGGCTCGGCCGGCCCCGGGCCGGGCTTCACCCACGCCGCCGGATCGCCCGCCGACTCCGCACCGGGGGCGGCCCCGTCCTCCTCCCCCTTCTTCTTGGACGCGTTCCTCGACGCGTTCCTCGGCGTGTTCTTGGACGCGTCCTTGGACGTGCTCTTCGACACGTTCTTCGGCGCGCCCGTCGACGGCGTCGCCTTCTCCGCCCCCGCCCTCGGGGCGCCGTTCGCGCCGCCCTCGGACCCCGGCGCCGTCTCCTCCCCCACCACCCGGTTGAGCTCACGCGCCGCGTCGGTGACCGCGGTCTTCGCGCTCCCCCGCAGCCACCCCGCCATCAGCCGCAGTGTGGCCGGCCGGGCGGCGCAGGCCTCGGCCAGGTCGGCGGCGCCGACCGGGTCGCAGGAGACCCGGGTGCCGCCGACCAGGTCGGCGAGCAGTTCACCGGAGGCCGTCCGGTCCAGTCCGCCGAGGATCACCGGGTCGATGTCCTCGATGCCGGTGAGCGGCCCGGCGGTGGTGGCGAGCACCAGGCAGCCGGGTTCGTCGGCGAGCAGCGGCCACACCTGCCCGGCGTCCCGCACGTCGTCCAGGACGAGCAGCACCCGCAGCCCCGCCAGCGCCTCGCGCAGCGCGACGCAGCCCGGCTCGTCCCGCCCGTCCTCGACCGCCCCGGGCAGCGGTACGGCCGACTCCGGGTCGAGCTGTTCCAGCAGCAGCCGGGCGGCCCGCGCGGGCGGCACCCGCCCGCCGTCCGGGGCGGACAGCCGGGCGAACAGCACGCCGTCCGGGTAGTCGGCCGCGACGGTACGGGCGAAGCGCGCGGCCAGCGCGGTCCGCCCGGAGCCCGGGCGCCCGGCCAGGACCAGGACCGGGCAACGGCCGCTGGCCGGACGGGCGGCGGCCGCCCGCAGCGCGGCGAGTTCGGCGCGCCGCCCGACGAACAGCGCGGGCCCGGCCGGGAGCCGGTCCAGTCCCGGGGCGGCCCCGGCGGGCGCGTCGGGGCCGGGGTCCATCGTCGCCGTCTTCCTCGCCACGCGTGCCACTCCCGATGTCGTTCCGCGCTCGGCACCCGGCGCCGGCATCCGGAGTTCGGCATCCGGCGCTGGCATCCGGTGCTGGGCATCCGGACGCGGCGCCCGGTGCTCAGCGGAGGCGGCCCGGAACGGGCGCCCTGTCTGCGAAGCGTAGTTCGACCGTCCGGCTCAGCCGAGGTGACATCCGGTCGTACGAACCGGCAAATCACCCGGGCGAATCAACCGGGAGGTTCGTTCACGCCTCGAAGGGCCGGGCCGGCCAAGGCGAGTCCGCCGGGCGCAGCGCGTTGAGCCCGTCCGGGCCGGTGAGCGCGGCGTGCACGGCGAGGGTGCCGGTGACCAGGGTCGGGTTGTGCAACTGCCCGGCCTGGATCAGTCCGATCAGTTCCGGCACCGGCACCCAGGCGACCTCGATCTCCTGTTCCTCGCCCTCGGCCGCGTAGCGCTCGCCCTCGGCCGCCGACAGGTCGGTGGCCAGGAACATCCGCAGGGCCTCGTCGGTGCCGCCCGGGGAGGTGTAGTAGTCGGCGAGGATCCGCCAGGTGCCGGCCTTGCAGTGCGCCTCCTCGTACAGCTCGCGCTGGGCGGCGTGCCACGGGTTCTCGCCGGGGACGTCGAGGAGGCCGGCGGGCAGCTCCCACAGGCGCTGGCGCACGGGGTGGCGGTACTGGCGCAGGACCAGCACCCGCTGCTCGTCGTCGAGCGCGAGCACCGAGACCGAGCCGGGGTGGGTCTGGTAGTCGCGGCGGGCCCAGCTGCCGTCGGGCATCCGGACCTCCTCGCTGCGCACGCCGGTGACCTTGCCCTGGAAGGGCGTCCCGCTCGCCCGGACCTCCCACTCCTCGGCCACGTCGGCGATCACCAGGTGGCTCTGCTCGTCCATCACTCTCCCCTTTTCGTCAGTACGACACAATCTAACGCCGAACGGCGGCCCCGCGGGAATCGCGGGGCCGCCGTCCGGTGAACGACCGAGGCCGAGGAGGGGAAGACTACGCGGAGGCCGCGGTCTTGATCTCGATGGCGGCCTTGACCAGGCCCGCGAACAGCGGGTGCGGGCGGGTCGGGCGGGACTTCAGCTCCGGGTGGGCCTGGGTGGCCACCAGGTAGGGGTGCACCTCGCGCGGGTACTCGACGTACTCGACCAGGTCGCCCTTGGGCGAGAGGCCGGAGAACATCAGGCCGGTCTTCTCCAGGTCCGCGCGGTAGGCGTTGTTGACCTCGTAGCGGTGGCGGTGGCGCTCCTCGACGTACTGCTCGCCGCCGTAGACCTCACGGACGATCGAGCCCTCGGCGAGCTTGGCCGGGTACAGGCCCAGGCGCATGGTGCCGCCCAGGTCGCCCTTGCCGTCGACGATGGCCAGCTGCTCGGCCATGGTGGAGACGACCGGGTGCTTGGCGGCGGCGTCGAACTCGGTGGAGTTGGCCTCCGGCAGGTCGGCCAGGTTGCGGGCCGCCTCGATGACCACGCACTGCAGGCCCAGGCACAGGCCCAGCAGCGGGACCTTGTTCTCGCGGGCGAAGGTGATGGCGCCGACCTTGCCGTTGACACCGCGGTCGCCGAAGCCGCCGGGGATGCAGATCGCGTCCACGTCGCCGAGCTGCTCGCGGGCGCCCTCGGGCGTCTCGCAGTCGTCCGAGGTGACCCACTTGATCTCGACGCGGGCGTTGTTGGCGAAGCCGCCGGCGCGCAGCGCCTCGGTCACCGACAGGTAGGCGTCGGGCAGGTCGATGTACTTGCCGACCAGGGCGACCTTGACGATGTGCTGCGGCTCGTGGACGCGGCGCAGCAGGTCGTCCCAGGTGGTCCAGTCCACGTCGCGGAACGGCAGGTCGAGGCGGCGCACCACATAGGCGTCCAGGCCCTCGCCGTGCAGCACCTTGGGGATGTCGTAGATCGACTTGGCGTCGATGGCCGCGACCACGGCCTCCTCGTCCACGTCGCACATCAGCGAGATCTTGCGCTTGATGGCCTGCGGGACCTCGCGGTCGGCGCGCAGCACGATGGCGTCCGGCTGGATGCCGATGTTGCGCAGCGCGGCGACGGAGTGCTGGGTGGGCTTGGTCTTCAGCTCGCCCGAGGGGCCGATGTACGGCAGCAGGGAGACGTGCACGAAGAACACGTTGTCCCGGCCGACCTCGTGGCGGACCTGGCGGACGGCCTCCAGGAACGGCAGCGACTCGATGTCGCCGACGGTGCCGCCGACCTCGGTGATCACGACGTCGACGTCCTCGGTCGCCATCCGGCGGATCCGGGACTTGATCTCGTTGGTGATGTGCGGGATGACCTGGACGGTGTCGCCCAGGTACTCGCCGCGGCGCTCCTTGGCGATGACGGTCGAGTACACCTGGCCGGTGGTGACGTTCGCCGAGCCGTGCAGGTTGGTGTCCAGGAACCGCTCGTAGTGGCCGATGTCCAGGTCGGTCTCGGCGCCGTCGTCGGTGACGAACACCTCACCGTGCTGGAACGGGTTCATGGTGCCCGGGTCCACGTTCAGGTACGGGTCGAGCTTCTGCATCGTGACGCGCAGGCCGCGGGCCTTGAGCAGCGCTCCGAGGCTGGAGGCGGTGAGCCCCTTGCCGAGCGAAGAGGCGACACCCCCGGTGACGAAGAGGTGCTTGGTCGTCACGGCTCGGCCGTTCGCTGCCTTGCCGGAATGGGGCTGTGCCAAGAGGGGGCTCCCGTGGGTCGCGTGTCGAAGGTGACGTGGGCGGGAGGCTCGGGGTTCGCCGGGCGACGGAGCCGGGTGCGGTGCACCGCGCTCGAAGGGTCGCCGGTTCGGCTGGTCCGGGGCGTTTTGATCCCGCCGGTCCACGGGATACCAGGGTAACAGTGACCCGACCGGGACGCCGTCCGGCCCGCGCGCGCCACTCCGGAGGCGCACGCCGGGCGCACCACCGGCGCATCATCCGCCGCATGCGTCACACCGGTCGCACAACCTACCGGACCGGGTCAGGCCGCGGCTTCCGTCCGGGTCATGGCGGCTCCTCCGTAAAGGCCACCCGGAGGTGATCCTTCCGGACCATCCTGCGCCACGCCCCCGCGATGCACGGCATTTCCGCCGAATTGCGGCGCCACATCGGGCTGCGCCCGCGTGCTTCGCCCCTTTCGTCCGTCGTAAGCTGCTCGGACGCATCGCCGACAGCACGAGCACGCGGAGGGCGTGGGAGCGTCAGGACACTCCCGGTCCCCGATGCGCGACCGGACCTCCCCGTAATTTCAGCTCATCCCCACCCACCCAGGGGCTCGAAGAGCCCCGCGCGGACACTCCAGCAAGGCCTGCCACCACCCCCGGCAGGCCGGACGTCCCGGGGTGGACCCCCGGCCCCGCAGACCGCTCGCTCTCTCCGCTCGCCGATGCCCTGACCACATTGCGAACTGGAGATCCACGTGGCCGGCCGTATCGAGGACTACGCACTCATCGGGGACATGCAGACCGCTGCCCTGGTCAGCAGGGACGGGGCGGTGGACTGGCTCTGCCTGCCCCGCTTCGACTCGCCGGCCGTGTTCGCCGGCCTGCTCGGCACCGATGAACACGGCTTCTGGCGGATCGGGCCCGCCGAAGCCGTCCTGACCGAGGTCCCCGCCCCCGCTGCCACGGCCCCCACCGGCGCGGCCCCCACCGGCGCGGGCCGACTCCGCGTCGCCGACACCGCCGACCTGCGCGTGCCCCCGCCCACCGCCTCCGCCCCCGCCGTGCCCGCGGACCGCCGCCGCTACCGGGGCGACTCGCTGATCCTCGAGCAGGAGTGGGACACCCAGGGCGGCACCGTCCGGGTGATCGACTTCATGCCGCCGCGCCCGCTGGCCGGCCGCGACGCCGTCCCCCAGGTGATCCGGATCGTCGAGGGCGTGGTCGGCACCGTCCGGATGCGCTCGGCGGTGCGGATGCGCTTCTCGTACGGCCGCATCGTGCCCTGGGTGCACCGGGTCGAGCAGGCCGACGGCAACCACCGCACCGTCGCCGTCGCCGGGCCCGACTCGGTCTGGCTGGACGGCGCGGCCGACACCTACGGCCGCAACCTCACCACCTACGCCGACTTCACCGTCACCGCCGGTGAGCGGATCGCCTTCGCCCTCACCTGGCAGGCCTCCCACCTGGAGGCGCCCACGGCCCCGGACGCCGAGGAGATGCTCGACGCCACCGCCGACTTCTGGCACGAGTGGGCCGACCAGTGCACCTACCAGGGCCCCTACCGCGAGGCCGTGATCCGCTCCCTGATCACCCTCAAGGGCCTCACCTACGCCCCCACCGGCGGCATCGTCGCCGCCCCCACCACCTCGCTGCCCGAGGACATCGGCGGCGAGCGCAACTGGGACTACCGCTACACCTGGCTGCGCGACGCCGCGATCACGCTCTCCTCCCTGCTGCGCACCGGCTACCGCGAGGAGGCCAAGGCCTGGCGCGAGTGGCTGCTGCGCGCCGTCGCGGGCGACCCGGAGAACCTGCAGATCATGTACGGCATCGCGGGCGAGCGCGAGCTCACCGAGTCCTCGCTGGACTGGCTGCCCGGCTACGAGGGCTCGCAGCCCGTCCGGGTCGGCAACGGCGCCGCCGGACAGCTCCAGCTCGACGTCTACGGCGAGGTCGTGGAGGCCCTGCACCTGGCCCACATGACCGGCCTGGTCCGCAACGACCACGCCCACCACCTGCAGCTGCGCCTCATCGACTACCTGGAGGAGCACTGGCAGGAGCCGGACGAGGGCATCTGGGAGGTCCGCGGCCCGCGCCGGCACTTCGTCCACTCCAAGGTGATGGCCTGGGTCGCCGTCGACCGCACCATCAAGCTGCTGGAGCAGACCCCCGAGGACGCCCCCGCCGACGGCCACCTGGAGCGCTGGCGCGAGCTGCGCGACACCATCCACCGGGACGTCTGCGACAAGGGCTACGACCCGGAGCGCAACACCTTCACCCAGTACTACGGCGGCAGGGAGCTGGACGCCTCGCTGCTGCTCATCCCCCAGGTCGGCTTCCTGCCGCCGGACGACAAGCGGGTGATCGGCACCATCGAGGCGATCCAACGCGAACTGTCCACCGAGGACGGCTTCGTGCTGCGCTACCCCACCCACGACGAGAGCGGCAACAACGTGGACGGCCTGTCCGGCCACGAGGGCGCCTTCCTGGCCTGCTCGTTCTGGCTGGCCGACGACCTCGCCATGATCGGCCGGGTGCAGGAGGCCCGCGACCTGTTCGACCGGCTGCTCTCGCTGCGCAACGACATCGGCCTGCTCGCCGAGGAGTGGGACCCGCGGCTCAAGCGCCAGGTCGGCAACTTCCCGCAGGCCTTCAGCCACGTCCCGCTGATCGACACCGCCCTGCGGCTGACCGCCTGCGGCGCCGCCTACCTGTCCGCCCAGCCGGACGGCCTGGCCGCCGACCGGGTCGAGCAGGCGACGGTCTGACGGTGTGGGGGCCTGTCCTCCCGAGGACAGGCCCCAGCCGCCCTAGCCGCGCTGGACCAGCTCGTCGTACGTGCTGAGCACCTGGGCGACGGTGGCCGCCTCGTCCGGCCAGGTCTCGGCCTGCTGCCGGCCGGCCGCCACCAGCCGCTCGCGGCGGACCGGGTCGGACAGCAGCCCGCGCACCTCGCCGCCGAGCGCGGCCGGGTCGCCGGAGGGCACCAGCACGGCGGCGTCGCCGACCAGTTCGGGGATGCCGCCGACGGCGGTGGCGACCACCGGCACGCCGGCCCGCATCGCCTCCTGCACCACCAGCGAGCGGGCCTCCCAGCGGCTGGGGACGACCACCACGTCGGCGGCGGCCAGCAGGTCGGGCACGTCGGTGCGGTAGCCGAGCAGCCGCACCGGCAGCTTCTCGGCTGCCACCCGCTCACGCAGCGCGCCCGCCTCCGGGCCGTCCCCAGCGAGCAGCACCAGCGGCTCCGGGTCCAGGGCGGACAGCTCCCGGGTGGCGTCCAGCAGCAGCCCGAAAGCCTTCTGCGGGACGAGCCGGCCCACCGCCAGCACCAGCGGGCGGTCCGGGCCCGCACCGAGCAGCGCGGCCCGCGCCTCGACCCGGCCGAGCCGGCCCTCGGGCATCGGCGGGGCGGCCACCGGACCCAGCCGGGCGTCGGTGGCGCCCAGTTCGCGGGCCCGGGCGACCAGGTCGGAGGAGGCGCCGAGGACCAGGTCGGCGGCGCGCGCGACCCGGCGTTCCATCAGCCGCTGCAGGCGGCGCTCCATGCCGGTGGCCAGCAGCGCGTGGTGCGAGGTGACCACCAGCGGGGTCTCGGGGCGCAGGCCCGGGAAGCGGCCGGCGGTGCGCAGCGCGAGGTCGGAGAGCAGCCCGGCGCGCAGCCCGTGGGCGTGCACCACGTCCGCGCCGGTGAAGGCCCGGCGCAGCTCGCCGATCGCGGTGGCGTCGCTGCGGGCGCCCGCGGTGGGGGTGATGTCGACGGTGTGGAACCTGGCGCCCGTGCGGGAGAAGCCGAACAGGGCGTCCGTGCCGGCCGGCGCGCAGACCGTGACGATCACTCCGTGCGCGACCAGGCCCTGGGCCAGGGAGCGCACGTGCGCACCGATGCCGCCGGTGCTGGCGGCCAGGACGAGTACCACGTGCAGCTGCCCCGGTTCCGGGGCGGCCGCGGTGGCCCGGGCGGCGGAATGGTCCACGTCGTCTCGCATCCGACTCGATCAGGTTCGCGCGCCGCTTCGCGAGGGTTGCCCGCCGGGCGGCGCTCGGGGCTGGGAAGCCAGTGTCCAGCGGCCACCATGCCAGGTCGGCGGCCCTCTTGGACAGTCGGCGCCACCCGGGGCGCGTCGCCGACGATCCGCGGGGCCGCCGCCGTCGGCTACCGGTGGCGCGGGGCCCGGGCGGCGGCCAGCAGCTCCTCGGCGTGGGCGCGGCCCAGCTCCGAGTCCTCCAGGCCGGCCAGCATCCGGGAGAGTTCGCGCACCCGCTCCTCGTCGTTCAGCACCTTGACACCGCTGCGGGTCACGGTGCCGTCGTTGGTCTTCTCCACCACCAGGTGCCGGTCCGCGAACGCGGCGACCTGCGGGAGGTGGGTGACGACCACGACCTGGGCGGACTCGGCCAGTTTGGCCAGCCGTCGGCCGATCTCGACCGCGGCCTTGCCGCCGACGCCCGCGTCCACCTCGTCGAACAGGTAGGTCGGGACGGGGTCGGCGCCCGCGAAGACCACCTCGACGGCGAGCATCACGCGGGACAGCTCACCGCCGGAGGCGCCCTTGGCGATCGGCCGGGGCTGGGCGCCCGGGTGCGGGGCGAGCAGCACCTCGACCTCGTCCACGCCGTGCGGGCCGTACGCGACGGTGCGGCCGCCGACCTCGATCCCGCCCAGGTCGTCGACCTGGCTGAGCGAGAAGGTCACCCGGGCGTGCGGCATGGCCAGTTCGGCGAGTTCGGCGGACACGGCTTCGGCGAAGCGCCCGGCCGCGGCCTGCCGGGCGGCCGACACCTCGGCCGCGAGTTCGGCCAGCTCGGTCCGCAGCTCGGTCTCCCGGGCGCCGAGGTCGTCGATCCGGTCGTCGTCGCCGTCGAGTTCGGCGAGCCGGAGGGCGCCGGCCTCGGCCCAGGCGATCACCTCGGCGAGGGTGTTGTCCTCGCCGCCGTACTTGCGCAGCAGTTGGGACAGCACGGCCCGGCGGTCCTCGACGGCGGCCAGGCGCACCGGGTCGGCGTCCAGGTCGTCGGCGTAGCCGGCCAGGTCGCCGGCCACGTCGGCGAGCAGGTAGCCGACCTCGTTGAGCCGGTCGGCGAGGGCGGCCAGGCGCTCGTCGTGGTGGCGCACGGCGTCCAGGGCGCGGCGGGACTGCGCGAGCAGGGTGCCGGCGTCCAGGGCCTCCGGGTCGGCCGGGTCGCCGGCCAGCGCGGCGTGCGCGAGGGTCGCGGCGGAGGACAGCGCGTCGGCGTGGCCGAGCCGCTCGGCCTCGGCCGCGAGCTCGACGTCCTCGTCGGCCACCGGCTCGGCGGCGGCGATCTCGTCCAGCCCGAAGCGCAGCAGGTCGGCCTCCTGGGCGCGCTCGCGGGCCCGGGTGGTCAGCTCCTCCAGGGTCGCCGAGACCTCGCGCAGGACGCGGTAGGTCTCCCGGTAGCGGGCCAGCGGCTCGGCCACCGCCCCGCCCGCGTACCGGTCCAGCGCGCCGCGCTGGCGGGCCGGGCGCAGCAGGCGCTGCTGGTCGGTCTGGCCGTGCACGGCGATCAGGTCCTCGCCGAGTTCGGCGAGCAGCCCGACCGGGACGGCCCGACCGCCGACGTACGCCCGGGAGCGGCCCTCGGCGGAGACGGTCCGGCTGATCAGCAGGGCTCCGTCGTCCAGTTCGGCCCCGGCCTCGACGGCGCGGGCCGCCACCGGGGAGTCGGCGGGCAGTTCCAGTCGGCCCTCGACGACGGCCCGTCCGGTGCCGTTGCGCACCAGGCCCGGGTCGGCTCGCCCGCCGAGCAGCAGGCCGAGGCTGGTGACGACCATGGTCTTGCCGGCGCCGGTCTCACCGGTCACGGCGGTGAAGCCGGGGGCGAGTTCGACCACCGCGTCGTCGATGACCCCTAGATCCCGTATCCGCATCTCGTCCAACACGGAGACGACCTTACGAGGTTCCGCCCCCGGCGCGCGACGAGCGGCAACGGCGGGCGGCAACTCCGTGCCCCGAAATTCACCCCTTCCGGGAGTTTCGCGCGGGCGTCGGCGCGGTGCACCAGGGCAGGAAGATCTGCACCAGCGGGCCGATGGCCAGCGCGTATGCGACGGTGCCGACCCCGGCGGTGCCGCCGAGCAGCAGGCCGGCGGCCAGAACGGTCAGTTCGATGCCGGTGCGGATCAGCCGCAGCGAGCGGCCGGTGCGCCGGTGCAGGCCGGTCATCAGACCGTCGCGCGGGCCGGGGCCGAGGCGGGCACCGATGTAGAGGCCGCTGGCCAGGCCGTTGAGCACGATCGCGGCGGCCGTCACGGCGATCCGGGCGGGCAGGGCCGCGAAGTCGTCGACGATCCGCAGCGTGAGGTCCATCGCCGCGCCGATCACCAGCACGTTGGCGACGGTGCCCAGCCCCGGACGCTGGCGCAGCGGTATCCACAGCAGCAGCACCAGGGCGCCGCAGATGGTCACCCAGGCACCGACCGAGAGGCCGACGCTGCGCTGCAGACCCTGGTGCAGGACGTCCCAGGGGTCGAGTCCGAGGCCGGAGCGGAGCATCAGCGCCATGCTCACGCCGTACAGGGCGAGGCCGGCGAACAGCTGCGGGATCCGGCGGCCCAGGCCGTGGGTGTCGCCGAGGACGCGGACCGCGAGGGAGGCCTTCCCGGTGGCGGGTACGGGCGCGGTCGGTACGGGGGTGGTCGTGGTGGCCAAGGGTGCTCCTGCGGTGGTGCTGCACCTCCGGGCGGCCCGGCGGTGGCGGCCGACACGGCCACTCTGCCATGATGACCGGGCCAAAACGACGCCCTCCAGGGCCAATCCAGAGCAAGTGGACTGATCTCCATGGCCGACTGGCACACCACCGTCACCCCGCCCGCGCTGGCCCGGCTGCTCGCCACCGCCCGGCTCCCCGAACCGGCCGCCGCCCGCCGCCCCGCCTACCGCACCCTCGCCGGGCAGATCCGGCTGCTGGTCACCGAGGGCCGGCTGCCGGTCGGCGCCCGCCTGCCCGCCGAACGCGAGCTGGCCACCGCCCTGGAACTGAGCCGCACCACCGTCGCCACCGCGTACGAGACGCTGCGCGGCGACGGCTACCTGCACAGCCGGCGCGGCGCGGGCAGCTGGACCGCCCTGCCCGAGGGCGCCCCGCCGCCCGGCGACGCCCTGCACCCCGTCCCGCCGGACGAGCAGGGCCGCACCCTGGACCTCGGCGTCGCCGCACCGCCCGCCCCGCAGCCCTGGCTCGGCGCCGCCGCCGCCCGGGCCGTCGAACAGCTGCCGTACTACGCCTCCGGGCACGGCCACTACCCCACCGGCGTCCCGGTGCTGCGCGAGGCCGTCGCCCGCCGCTACACCGAGCGCGGGCTGCCCACCACACCCGACCAGATCCTGATCACCACCGGCGCGATGGGCGGCCTGCACCTGGTCCAGCGGGCGCTGGTCGGCCGCGGCGACCGGGTCGCCGTCGAGGCCCCCAGCTACGCGCACACCCTGCAGGCCCTGCGGCTGTCCGGCGCCCGCCTGGTCCCGGTGCCGTACGCCTACCACCCCACGACGAGGTGGGACCTCCCGGAGTGGCAGCGGGTGCTGCGCGGCGCCGCCCCCAAGCTCGCCTACGTGATCCCGGACTTCCACAACCCGACCGGCGCGCTGATCGGCGAGGAGCAGCGCCGCGAGTTGCTGGCCGCCGCCCGGGCCGCCGGGAGCATCGTGCTGGTGGACGAGACCACCGCCGAACTCGGCTGGGGCGTACCGGAGTCCGAGCCGCTGCCGCGCCCGATGGCGGCGCTGGGCCGGTCCGCCCAGGTGGTCACCGTCGGCTCGGCCGGCAAGCTCCTCTGGGGCGGTCTGCGGATCGGCTGGGTCCGGGCCGCGCCCGCGCTGGTGCGCCGGCTGGCCGGCGAGCGGGTCTACAGCGACGTCGGCACCCCGGTGCTGGACCAGCTGATCGCCGCCGAGCTGCTGGGCGAACCCCTGGCCGCCGTCCGGGCGCACCAGCTGGACCGGCTGCGGGCCGCCGCACACGCCTTCGCCGCCGCGCTGCCCGAGCGACTGCCCGGCTGGACCTTCCCGATGCCGACCGGCGGGCTCGCGCTCTGGGTCTCCACCGGCGGCCTGTCCGGTGCGGCGCTGGCGCAGGTCGGGGAACGCGACGGGGTGCGGATCGCCTCGGGCAACCGCTTCGGCTCGGACGGCGCGTTCGAGCACCACATCCGGATCCCGCTCACCGTGCCCGCCGTGGCTGTTCCGGCCGCCGTCGAACGCCTCGCCGCGACGGCCGCCCGCGCGGCGGCCGGCGGTCGGCTCGGCTCGGCCGACGAGGCCCAGCCGCTGGCGGTCTGACGGACCGTCGACGGCCGGGCCTGCCGGTCCGTTGTGGTGCGGCTCGTCCTACTGGTGGTCCGCCCGGCCGCGCCAACCCGTCACGGGCAGCGCGAACTTGGCCACCAGCCGGTCGGTGAACGGCGCCCGGTGCAGTCTGGCCAGCCGCACCGGGGTCCGTCCCCGGCGGACCTCCACCCGTGCCCCGGCGGGCAGTTCGACCGAACGCCGCCCGTCGCACCAGAGCACGCCGTGCGGGGTCTTCGGCTGCACCTCGACGGCCAGCACCGACTCGGGCGAGGTCACCAGCGGCCGGGCGAACAGCGCGTGCGCCGAGATCGGCACCATCAGCAGCGCTTCGACCTCCGGCCACACCACCGGCCCGCCGCCGGAGAACGCGTACGCGGTGGACCCGGTCGGCGTCGCGCACACCACGCCGTCGCAGCCGAAGTTGGAGACCGGGCGGCCGTCCACCTCGGTCACCACCTCCAGCATCCGCTCCCGGGACGCCTTCTCGATCGAGGCCTCGTTCAACGCCCAGTCCTCGTGCAGCACGTCGCCGTTGGTGCGGACGATGACGTCGATCGTCATCCGCTCCTCGACCTCGTAGTCGGCGTCGACCACCCGCTCGACCACCACGGCCAGATCGTCCCGCTCGGCCTCGGCGAGGAAGCCCACCCGGCCCAGGTTGATCCCGAGCATCGGCAGCCCGTGCGAGCGCGCCAGCTCGGCCCCGCGCAGCAGCGTCCCGTCCCCGCCGGCCACCAGGATCAGCTCGCAGCCGTCCGCCGCCCCGGGGCCCTCGGCCACCTTCTCGACGCCGTCGGGCAGGTCCAGGTCGACCGCCTCGGCCTCCAGCAGTCTGATCCGGAGCCCGGCCTTCAGCAGCCCGTGCACCAGGCTCTCGACGCTGCGCAGCGCCGCCTCCCGGCCGGTGTGCGCGATCAGGAAGACCGTACGTTCTTCATCGCTCATGCCGCTGCCCTCTCCCTCACGCCTGCCGGGTCACCCTCGGCCCGGTGCGGCCCCCATACAGCATGACGGGCCGGACGTCCGCTGAGCACCCTATCGGGGCCCCTCCGCCACGGCCCGGTCCGCGTCCGCGGGGTCCAGCTGCGGGGCGTCCCGGCGCAGCCAAAGGAAGTACTCCACGTTGCCGGACGGTCCCGGCAGGGGGCTCGCGGTGACGGCGCGCACGCCAAGCCCGAGCGCCCACGCCTGCCCGGCCACCTGGCGCACCATCTCGGCGCGCAGCTCGGGGCTGCGCACCACCCCGCCGCTGCCCAGTCGCTCCTTGCCGATCTCGAACTGCGGCTTGACCATCAGCACCAAGTCAGCGTCCTCGGCCGCGCAGGAGGCGAGGGCGGGGAGCACCAGGCCCAGCGAGATGAACGACAGGTCGCCCACCACGAGGTCCACCGGGGTGCCGCCGATGAGGTCCGTGGTCAGCTCGCGCACATTGGTGCGGTCCATCACGGTGACCCTCTCGTCGCTCTGCAGCGACCAGGCGAGCTGCCCGTACCCGACGTCCACCGCCAGCACGCCGGCCGCCCCGGCGCGCAGCAGCACGTCGGTGAACCCGCCGGTGGAGGCGCCCGCGTCCAGCGCCCGGCGGCCCTCGACCACCAGACCCTGCGGCACAAAGGCGGCGAACGCCCCGGCGAGCTTGTGGCCACCGCGCGAGACGTAGTCGGGGTCGTTCTCGTCCTTGGCCACCACGACCGCCGCCGAGGTCTCCACCTGGGTGGCCGGCTTGGTCGCGGTGGTGCCGCCGACGGTCACCCGCCCGGCCGCGATCAGCTCGGACGCGTGCTCACGCGACCGGGCCAGCTTGCGGCGGACCAGCTCCGCGTCGAGTCGGCGTCGTGCCACTGCCACTGGTGTTCAGCTCCTACGGATCCCACGGGTCATTCCTGGTCGAGCGCGGCCAGCGTGTCGGCGAGCCGCTGGTGAACATCTTCGTACACCGCGACGTGCGCCTCGGCGGGGACCCCGTCCAAGGCCTCCAGCCGGGCCAGTCCGGCGTCCACCGCGGGATGGCCGGTGGGCAGCAGGTCGACGCCGAGCGGCTCCACCTGCTGGGCCTGCGCGCCCGCCTCGGCCGCTCCGGCCGGTTCACTCGTCTCGGGCATCGGGCTTCTTCGCGCTGGTGGCCTTGCGGACGGTGGTCTTCCTGGTCGCCGTGCGCTTCGCGGGCGCCTTGGACTGCGCGGCGGACTGCTCGGCGGTGGTGGTCTTCTTGACGGTCGTCGTCTTCCTGGCGGCGGTCCGCTTGGCGGCGGACTTCTCGGCCGCGCTCTCCTTGGCCGCGGCCTTCTTCGCGGCGGGCTTCTCGGCCGGAGCCGCCTTCTTCGCCGCCGTCTTCCGCGCGGCGGCCTTCCGCGGCGCCGCCTTCCGCTCCTGCTCCTGCTCCTGCTCCTGCTCCTGCGGCGGAGTCGGCGCGAGCAGCGCCACCGGCGGAACCGGCGGATCGACCTCGACCGGCTCGTCCACCTCCACCCGCTCGGCGACTATCGGCTGCCCCGCCGACCGGCCCGCCGACGGCTCGTCCTCGTATTCCCAGCCGCGTCCGAACAGGTCGTCCGCCCGCGGCGCAGGGACCGGCTCCTCGGCACCGTACGCACCCTCGCCGGGCGTCGCCGCCGGAACCTCCTCCTCCACCTCGCGCAGCTTGCTCTCCAGGTACGCCAGCACCACGCCGACCTTGGTGACCTGGTCACCGACCTTCTCGAAGACCTTCTCCGCCTCGTTGCGCGCCACCCCGACCGCCAGGTCCACCCCGGCCAGCCCGGCGGTGACCGCCTCCCCCGCCAAGGTCTGCAGCGTCTTCGCCGACGGCGGGAACTCCCCGCCCAGCCGACGCTCGACCTCCGCGACGTCGACCCCCGCCTTCTCCAGGATCGAGGCCGCCGTCACGACGACCCGCTTGCCGACCTCCTCGACCACCTCGGCAGCGGTCTCCACCACTCCCCGAACCGTCCTCGGCAGCATCCGGGTGCCTCCCAATCGCCTACGCGCGTCGCTCCGTCGCCCTCGGTACCCGAGCCGTTCCGGGCACCCCACTGACGACGCTACCGCCAAAACCCCGCTGAGGTACCGTGGCCCGCAGTCAGCACCGTAGCGACCGCGGGAGGGAGCCGCCGCCCATGGCGAACGCCGAGGAGTGCCGGGAGGCGCTGGAGCAGCTCAGCCGGAACATGGCGAAGTCCACCGGTGACGTCCGCAAGGCCGCGTCCCTCGACCGCTCGCTCAGCTGCCGGATCACCGACCTCGACCTGACCTTCACCGGGCGGCTGCGCGAGGGCCGGATCCAGGACGTGGTCACCACGCCCGGCCCGCCCGCCGGGAAGGCCGAGATCCGGCTCACCATGAGCAGCGACGACCTGGTCGCGCTGGTCGGCGGCCGGCTCAACTTCGCCTCCGCCTGGGCGAGTGGCCGGGTCCGGCTGGAGGCGGGCTTCCGCGACCTGCTGCGGCTGCGCACCCTGCTCTGAACCCGGCCTGCCCCGCCACGAAACCTCAGGAACGGAAAGCTCGGGGACGCAAAGCCCTCGGGGCCGTAAAGCCCTCCGGGACCCCGGGACTCGAAAGCCTCGGGGCTCAGAAGCCCAGCTCGGCCAGCGTCTTCCGTCCGTCCACCGGCTCGCCGCCCGCGTCCAGCGCCGTCCACGCCGCCGCGCACAGCGCCCGCAGGCCGTCCCAGCGGTCCCCGGAGCCGGTCAGCCGCAGCGCGCCGCCCTCGACGCCGGCGACCCAGCCTCCGCACGCGAAGCCGTCGGCCTGGGCCGTCACCGCCGCGTGCGGGACCAGCAGTCCGCGCAGGTCGGCCGCCAGGTAGGTCGGCCGGTGCTCGACCGGGGCCGCCAGCAGCAGCTCGGGGGTGGTCACCCCGGTGAAGACCAGCAGACTGTCCACCCCGCCGTTGAACGCGCCCTCGATGTCGGTGTCCAGCCGGTCCCCGACCACCAGCGGCCGCTTCGCGCCGGTACGCAGCACGGTCTCCCGGTGCATGGGCGGCAGCGGCTTGCCCGCCACCTCCGGCTCCACCCCGGTCGCCGCCCGCACCGCCGCCACCAGCGTGCCGTTGCCCGGCGCGATCCCGCGCGCCCGCGGCACCGTCAGGTCCAGGTTGGACGCCACCCACGGCAGCCCGCTCTGCACCGCGTACGCGGCCTCCGCCAGGTCCGTCCACCCCACCGAGGGGTCGAAGCCCTGGACCACCGCGAGCGGCTGGTCGGCCAGCGAGCGGACCGCGACCAGGCCCTGCTCGGCCAGCGCCTCGTCCAGCCCGAGACCGCCCACGACCAGCACCTTCGCCCCGGCCGGGACCTTCTCGGCGACCACCCGGGCGGCCGCCTGGGCCGAGTTGATCACGTCCCCCGGCTCGGCCGGCACGCCCAGCTCGGTCAGGTGCTCGGCCACCACGCGCGGCGGGCGGGAGGCGTTGTTGGTCACGTACGCGAGCCGCATCCCGGCCGTCCGGGCGGCGTCCAGCGCGGCCACCGCGTGCTCGATCGCGTGCGCGCCCGCGTAGACCACGCCGTCCAGGTCCAGCAGCGCCGTGTCGTAGGCCTCGGTCAGCGGCCGCTCGCTGCCGCCGGGGGCGGTCCGTCGCACGGGGGTGGCCGTCTCGGTCATGGCTGCGCTACCTCATTCACTGCGTCGTCGGTCACGTCGGTCACGTCGTTCACCTCGGCGCCGCACCGCGCGGTGCGGCACTGCGCCCCTCGGTCGGACGCCAGCCGGTCGGACGCCCATCGGTCGGGCGCGGGCCGGTCAGGCGTCGCCGTCGCCGCCGTCCGGCTCTCCCCCGACCGGGTCCGCGGCACCGGGCGGGGGCGCCAGGTACCCGGGTGCCCCCGGCAGCAGCGGGCCGTACGCGCCGGTCCGGGCCGCCAGCGTCGCCCGGGTCTGCCGCAGGGCCGCCCGGTAGTGGTCGGTCTCCGGCCGCATCGCCACGGCGAGCGCCAGGTGCTCGGCGGAGGTCTCGAAGTCGCCCAGCCGGGCCGCCGCGACCCCCCACCCGAACTGAGCGTAGTCGTCCGCCGGGTCGGCCAGCGCCACGGCCCGGAAGTTCTCCAGCGCCGCCGCGTACGAACCCGCGTCGAACTGGGCGCGGGCCAGCGCCTCCCGGATGCTGCGCGAGTGCGGCTCGGCCGCCACCGCCCGGGCCAGCAGCTGCTCGGCGGCCGCCGGATGCCCCTGCGCCAGCAGCCGCGCGCCCCGGCGGAACCAGTCGTACACGTCCCCGGTGGGCTCCCCGGAGCGGCTCTGCGACGGCACCCCGCCGACCGGCCCGCCACCCTCGGCCGGAGCGCCCCCGCCCGTGGCACCGACCGGCCCGCCCGACCCGGCAAGACCGCTGCCGTCCACCCGTTCCTGCCCGTCGTCCATGCCGTACCTCGCCCTCGGTCGCACACCCGCCCCACCGCTCGGCGCGGGCATTCCGATCTCTCAACAACGCGTACCCGGTTACGATGCCCAGAATGAGCACACCCAGTGCAGAAGACGGAGTCGAGACTCCCGAGGGCGGCCCCGGCGATCCCGGGCACGTCGCCACCGCCGGCCTGTCCCTGTCCCCCTTCCGCGGCCTGCGCTACGTCCCCGACCGGGTCGGCGCCCTGGCCGCGGTGATGTCCCCGCCGTACGACGTCGTCGACCCGGGCCGTCGGCTCGACCTGGAGACCGGCGACCCGCACAACGTGGTCCGGCTGATCCTGCCCAGGCCCGAGCCCGAGGACGCCGGCGACCGGCCCGACCGCGACACCCGGTACCGGCACGCCGCGCGGCTGCTGGCCGCCTGGCAGCGCGAGGGGATCCTCGCCGCCGACCCGGATCCCGCGATCTACGTCTACGAGCAGCGGGTGCCCGCCACCGCCGACTCCCCCGAACTGCTCCAGCGCGGCCTGATCGGCGCCCTCGCGGTGAGCGGCCGCGAGGCCGGCGTCGTCCTCCCCCACGAGGACGTGATGCCCCGGCCGGTCGCCGACCGGGTCGGCCTGATGCGCACCACCCGGGCCAACCTCGAACCGCTGCTGCTCACCTACCGGGGTGACGGCGGCGCCTCCGGCGTGATCGAGCGGACGGTCGCGGGCGAGCCGCTGCTCTCCACCGCCACCAGCGACGGCACCCACCACCGCCTGTGGGCCGTCACCGACCCGGCCGACATCGCCGAGATCAGCCGCGACCTGGCCACCTGCCGGGCGCTGATCGCCGACGGCCACCACCGCTGGGAGATGTACCTGCGCCTCCAGCGCGAGCACCGCCACCTGCCGCGCAGCCCCTGGGACCGCGGCCTGGTGCTCCTGGTGGACACCGCCCGCTACCCGCTGCGGGTCCGCGCCATCCACCGCGTGCTCTACCGGCTGCCGGTGGCCGAGGCGCTGGAGAAGCTCGGCGACCAGTGGCAGGTCAAGGAGGTGCCCGGCCCGCTGCCGGCGGCGCTCCAGGCGCTCGCCGAACAGAAGCGGCACGGCGGCAACGGCTTCGTGCTGACCGGCGGCGACGGCGTCTACTGGCTGCTCGGCGAGCCCGATGAGGCCCTGCTGGACGCCACCGTGCCGCGCGACCGGCCCGAGGAGTGGCGCCACCTGGACGCCACCGTCCTGCACGCCACCCTGCTCGACCGCACCTGGCACGTCCCCGACGGCCCGGACGACATCGGCTACCTGCACACCGCCCTGGCCGCCGAGCAGGAGGCCGCCCGCACCGGCGGCACCGCCGTCCTGCTGCACCCCGTCCGGGAGAGCGTGGTGCGACGGCTGGCCGAACAGGGCGTCACCATGCCGCGCAAGTCCACCTCCTTCGGGCCGAAGCCGGCCACCGGACTGGTGCTGCGCAACCTCGCGCTGGGTTGACCTCGCGCCGGGCCGACGCCACGTCGGCGGCCCGGACGCCGTGAGGCCCTGCCGTTCCCGGATCTCCCGGGGAACGGCAGGGCCTCACGGCGTTGCCGGGGGGACAGCTCAGCCCTTGGCCTCGTCCTTGTCCTCGACCTCGGTGTCCTCGTCCTTGACCGCCTCGGCCTTGACCGCCTCGGCCTCGGCGGCGCGGGCGCGCTCGGGCACCACGCCGTCGAACTCGTCGTCGATCTCGAGGTCGTCCTCGTCGTAGAACTCCTCGACGTCCTCCTCGTCCTCGAAGATCACGCGGTCGTCGGCAACCTCGCCGCCGCGCTTCTTCGCAGGGGCCTCGGCCTTCTCGGTCTCCTCCTCGGCCAGCTCCGGGTCGAGCGCGTCGGTGAACTCCACGCCGTCGATCTCGGCGAGCCGCTCCGCAGCGTTGGTGGTGCCGTCGGTGTCGGCCTCCGCCGCCTTGGCGAACCAGTCACGGGCCTCGTCGCCACGGCCGGCCGCGATCAGCGCCTCGGCGTAGGCGTACCGCAGGCGAGCGGTCCACGGCTGCACCGAGCTGGACGCCAGCTCCGGGCTCTGCAGGGTCACCACGGCGGCGTCGAACTGCTCCATGTCGCTGCGGGCACCGGCCGCCACCAGGCGCATCTCGACCTGGCCCGACTTGTCCAGCTGCTTCACCTCGGGCTCACCGGCCATCGCCAGCGCCCGCTCCGGACGGCCCAGACCGCGCTCGCAGTCGGCCATCACCGGCCACAGGTCCGCCCGGCCGGTCATCCGGCGGGCGGCGCGGAACTCGGTCAGCGCCTCGGAGTAGCGCTGCGTCATGTACGAGGCGAAACCGGCCGCCTCACGGACGGCGGGCACACGGGACGCCAGACGGAGCGCGACGCGCGAGTACTGGTAGGCCTCCTCCGCGTCGCCGTCGAGCAGACGGGCCACCATCACCAGGTTGCGGGCGACGTCGTCCGCAAGGGTCTTGGGCAGGCTCTTGAGCTCCTGACGCACGTCCGCGTCCAGCTCGAACCCGGTGACGTCCTCCGGGATCGGCAGGCGCCTGACGGGCTCGAAGTTGCCCCGGCGGTCGTCGTAGTCCCGACGGCCCCGGTCGTCGTGGCGGTCGTCGCCACCGCGGTAGCCGCCGGAGGGACGGTCGTCGCGACGGAAACCGCCACGGTCCCCACCGCGGTCATCGCGGCGGAAACCGCCACGGTCACCGCCGGACGGGCGGTCGCCACGGTCGCGGTTGAAGCCACCGCCGGACGAGCGGTCGTCGCGACGGAAACCACCGCGGTCGCCACCGCGGTCGTCACGGTCACGGTTGAAGCCGCCACCGGAGGGGCGGTCGTCACGACGCGGACGGTCGTCACGGTCACGGTTGAAACCGCTCGGCCGGTCGTCACGACGGAAACCGCCACGGTCGCCACCGCGGTCATCGCGGTCACGGTTGAAGCCGCCACCGGAGGGGCGGTCGTCACGACGCGGACGGTCGTCACGGTCACGGTTGAAACCGCCGCCGGACGGGCGGTCGTCACGACGGAAACCACCGCCGGAGGGACGGTCGCCACGGTCACGGTTGAAACCGCCACCGGAGGGACGGTCGTCGCGACGGAAACCGCCACGGTCCCCACCGCGGTCGTCACGGTCACGGTTGAAACCGCCACCGGACGGGCGGTCGTCACGGCGGAAGCCACCGCCGGAGGGACGGTCGCCACGGTCACGGTTGAAGCCACCACCGGAGGGACGGTCGCCACGGTCACGGTTGAAGCCACCACCGGACGGGCGGTCGTCACGACGGAAACCACCGCGGTCGCCACCGCGGTCGTCACGGTCACGGTTGAAGCCGCCACCGGACGGGCGGTCGTCACGACGCGGACGGTCGTCACGGTCACGGTTGAAACCGCTCGGCCGGTCGTCACGACGGAAACCGCCACCGGACGGGCGGTCATCGCGGCGGAAGCCACCGCCGGAGGGACGGTCGCCACGGTCACGGTTGAAGCCACCACCGGACGGGCGGTCGCCACGGTCACGGTTGAAACCACCACCGGACGGGCGGTCGCCACGGTCACGGTTGAAACCACCACCGGAGGGACGGTCGTCGCGACGGAAACCGCCACGGTCCCCACCGCGGTCGTCACGGTCGCGGTTGAAACCGCCACCGGAGGGGCGGTCGTCACGACGGGGACGGTCGTCACGGTCATCGCGGCGGGAGCCGCCACGGTCGTTCGACCAGCCCCCACGGGACCGGGGCTCGTAGCCTCGGCCATCGTCCGATCGACGCTCGGGACGGTCCTGGGGCTGGTTCGACATCGTGGTGACTCCTTCTGCTGCTTCAGCTTCACCGCGCGGGCCGTGCGTGCAACTCCCGCTGCGCTCACGCGGTTTCGGCGCCGGCCTCCTGGCCCGCGCACCTTCTCCATTGTCCGACATGTCGGGACCCTCCGCGTCTGGGCGGAAGTCCTGTCCTGCCGGACTTGTTCACGTTCGTAAAACACAAAAAAGGCCGCGGCCCCAGCGAATCGCTGGGGCCGCGGCCTTTGAATAATTGTTCGGCGGCGTCCTACTCTCCCACAGGGTCCCCCCTGCAGTACCATCGGCGCTGTGAGGCTTAGCTTCCGGGTTCGGAATGTAACCGGGCGTTTCCCTCACGCTATGACCACCGAAACCCTATCGGGTATTCAGCGAAACACACTTTTCAATTGATAAGTGTTTCCTTGTTCGCCGGCGATAGCTGTTCGCTACCCGGGAACCACACAGTGAACGCGAGCGTCTGAGGACAAGCCCTCGGCCTATTAGTACCGGTCAACTCCACCCCTCGCAGGGCTTCCATATCCGGCCTATCAACCCAGTCGTCTACTGGGAGCCTTACCCTCTCAAGGAGGTGGGAGTGCTCATCTCGAAGCAGGCTTCCCG